>JBFFVR010000018.1:0-12407 GCA_041570685.1 Promineifilaceae bacterium (SeqCode) | reverse complement strand
GAGAGAGCGTTAAAATCAAATCCCAACGACCAGGATGCGCAGAAAATAGTTTCAAAATTACGAACCCAATTAGATATGGATGATAAAGACGGAGCGATTTCTTAGATTAAAGTCGATATCTCTCTTAAGGATTTCTTCTTGATTGCCGGTACGGAGGCATCTTCAGCAGGATATCCGGCTACGAGCAGGAGAAATGGCCGTTCGTTTGTCGGTCGACTAAGAATATTGTTGAGAAAATTCATTGGACTGGGTGTGTGGGTGAGAGTTGCCAATCCAGAATGATGAAGCGCCGTGATTAAGATACCAGTAGCAATACCCACTGATTCTGTCGCATAATAATGCTTGATTTTATTACCCGCATCCGTCAAGCCATAGGATTGCACAAAAATCGCGATAAGATAGGGTGCCGATTCGATAAACGGTTTGTTTGCATCTGTTCCGAGTGGCTCTAAGGCTTCTAGCCATTCCTTTGGTGCGCGTTGCTCATAAAACTCCTGTTCTTCTTTCTCCGCTGCGATTCGAATTTGTCGCTTTGTTGCAGAATCTTGGACGATAACAAAATGCCACGGCTGCAAATTAGCCCCACTAGGTGCTGTTCCAGCGGCTTTAAGGCAATTTTCGATAATTTCCAAGGGAACCGGTGAATTGGAGAAATGGCGAACGGTCCTGCGGCGCTTCATCTCTAAATAAAAATCTGCTGCCCTTTTATTCATTTCCTCAACTGTGAAATAATGAAAAGTCTGCAGAGGTATAAACTTTGCTTCTGACATTAGATTACTCCTGAAGCTATGATTGGATTAGCAGCTAGCGGCGTGCTCGGAAAGCCATCGTTAGAAAGGAATTATACAATCCTTCCTGGCCAATTAGCAGATTTTGTATGAAATTCCATTTAAAACAATGAAGCAACCATGTGTTAAAATTGGATTATGACTGAAGAGCTTATTGTTGTTGGCGGTGGTTTGGCTGGATCCGAAGCTGCCTGGCAGGCAGCCGAACTCGGCATACGGGTCAAGTTATATGAGATGCGGCCTGAAAAAACCACGCCAGCCCACGTTACGAATTATTTGGCCGAACTCGTGTGTAGCAACTCGCTTGGTTCCACTTTAGTTAATAAAGCACCAGGCCTTCTAAAGGCCGAGCTTAGGGGACTAGATTCATTGATCCTTCGATGTGCTGAGGATTCGGCGGTTCCAGCAGGATCGGCCCTAGCAGTTGACAGAGAGCTTTTTGCTGAACGAGTCACAACTCAAATTGAATCTCATCCCAATATTGATTTGATACATGAGGAAATGCCCCAAGTACCTCTTCAGCCTACAATAATTTGTAGCGGGCCACTCACCTCAAACGCGCTAGCTGATTCCATCGGCAAACTCACTGGTCAGAGATATCTTTACTTTTACGATGCTCTTTCGCCAATTG
The DNA here is from genome assembly GCA_041570685.1 of Promineifilaceae bacterium (SeqCode). Classification (GTDB taxonomy): domain Bacteria; phylum Chloroflexota; class Anaerolineae; order Promineifilales; family Promineifilaceae; genus UBA11865. The sequence continues at coordinate 10,988 of JBFFVR010000018.1, read as the reverse complement.
TCAGCTTTGATTCGATAGACTTTAACTATGCTTATCGCGCCTCTCGATATGATCGCGGCGAGCAGCTAGAAGGCGATTATATAAACTGCCCGCTTAATGAGGAGGAATATAAGGTCTTCTATGAAGCCCTGGTTTCCGCAGAACAAATATCACTTCGAGATTTTGAACGGGAAGATGCCCAATTTTTTGAAGGCTGTTTGCCAGTCGAAATCATGGCTAAGCGGAATAGAGATTCCCTTCGTTACGGCCCGCTAAGACCAGTAGGGCTGGAAGATCCAAGAACTACGGAGAAACCCTTCGCGGTTTTACAACTAAGACAAGATAATTTGGCTGGCACGCTATATAACGTTGTTGGATTTCAAACAAACCTCCGCTGGGGTGAACAAAAGCGAGTGTTGCAAATGATACCAGGTCTCCAAAATGCAGAATTCTTGAGGTTTGGCATGATGCACCGGAATACCTACATTAATTCGCCTGAATTGCTGCACCCAACGATGCAGTTCCGGCGCAGGGCCGATCTGTTTTTTGCCGGGCAAATCGTCGGGGTTGAAGGGTACATGGGCAATGCCGCCAGCGGCCTGGTTGCGGGAGTCAACGCTGCCCGTTTGTTGCATGGTGACTCCCCACTTATTTTTCCAACCCAAACAATGTTGGGTGCTTTATGTCATTATGTGACCCACGCTGAGGCTAAATCATTCCAGCCAATGAAGGCAAATTTCGGTTTGTTTGCCAGGCCAGATCAGAAAATGGGCAAGGCTGACCGCTACCGATATTATTCCGAGCGATCTTTGAAAATTATGAGGCGTTTTGCTCGGGAGAGACAATTAAATTACCATCGCGAGGTGGCTGAAGCGGACCTTAAAGAAAACTAGTCGACAAGTAAATGGAGAATAGGCATTATTTCTAAGGAGTTGAGCTATCAGTTTAGGACTAGAAAGTGGAGGACAATTGCTGTTATCTTATTCATTCTCCTGACCATAGGCTGTTCTTCCATTGAAACTTCCGAGCTCATCGATACCACAACACCGACTCAGACTGCAACGGCTGTTCCCTCTCAAGAGCCGACGACAACCCCGACTGTTACACCAACCGCAACCAATGAACCCGCATCTGATATTGTTTTTGATGGGGATTCGGCCTATGAACAACTGGTTTCCCAGGTAGAGTTCGGCCCCCGATATCCAGGAAGTCCGGCTCATACTGTGACTGGTGATTATATAATTGAACAATTAGAAATATCCGACTGGCTGGTTGAAGAACAGATCACACCGTATGAGTCGGTAATAGCTCGAAATATAATCGGCAAAAAAAATATTGGGGCAGGGCCAGTAATCTTGATTGGAGCACACTACGATACTAGGCGTATAGCCGACAGATCATTGGAACCACAAGAACCCGTGCCAGGTGCCGTTGATGGAGCGAGCGGAGTTGCCGTTCTGTTGGAACTAGCCCGAACACTCGAATTGGAGCAGCTTGATCGAGAAATATGGTTAACATTCTTTGATTTGGAGGATCAAGGCAGTGGTGGCATGCCAGGATTTATCTGGGCGGCGGGTTCGAGGATCATGGCAGATACTTTGGAGACCATTCCAGAATCCGTTATCGTAGTCGATATGGTCGGCGATGCTTCTCAACAGTTATTCTTTGAAGGAAATAGCGATCCTGAGTTACAGACCATTCAATGGCAGATCGCAAAAGACCTGGGATTTGGAGAAAGATTCATCCCCCAACTTCGCCACACAATGATAGACGACCATCTTCCCTTTGCCGAAAGAGGCATTCCGACATCACTAATCATCGATTTTGATTATCCTTATTGGCATACAACTGGGGACACCGTTGACAAGGCAAGCCCAGAAAGCTTATTTTCGGTTGGTCGGACGCTTGAATACTGGTTGGAAGAATACTTGACCACAAGGTGAAATCATGCAAATAGATTTAGAATCTAGAATTGTTGCCGTAACAGTTTTCCCTGATCAGGCAAGGGTTACAGTTGAAGGTAATGCAGAATTGCCAGATGGCATTCACCGGCTAATTATAAATGAGCTACCAATAGGACTCCTAGCAGAGTCAGTGCGGGTTTCAGGACGTGGCGAAGCAGATGTTCGTATACAGGGAGTGGATGTCACAACAATACATTATGAGGAAACTCCTTCTAAACTCATTCAATCACTGATGAGTGAGATTGAGACCCTTGAATATGAATTGGCTAAGTTATCGGATGAAGCGTCGACAATTAAGGCCCAACTTGAGTATCTAAATGGCCTTAGGTCGGAAACAAAAGAATACGCAAGAGCACTTTCTCGAAGTAAGGCTGATGTGGATTATCAAGCAAGCCTGACAAATTTCTTTCGAGAGCAAGATCGACAACTTCGCCTTGAAGCGCGAGAGCTATCAAACGAAGAAAAAACACTTGAACGGCGGCTCAAAAAGTTGAATGAAGATTTAGAACAGAATAGATCTGCCAAACGTCCCATAAGACGTCAAATCCTGGTCGATGTTGAAGTGGCTTCAACAGGCTCATTTCAGCTCGAAGCGAGTTATATTGTTAGAGATGCATCCTGGGACCCACTTTATGATGTTAGACTGTCCACCGCAGGTGAAAAGCCGTCACTTGAAATCACAAGTCTCGCTCAGGTCGTTCAGGAAACTGGCCAAGACTGGACGGATATTGCTCTAACCATATCAACTACTCGTCCGGCAATAAATCAGCGAATACCTATCCTAAATCCCTGGTATGTTGGTCCCCCTGAGCCTAGGCCGATGAGATCCCGTGGTATGCCGATGGTAGCGGCGTCACCAGCCCAGGCTGAGGAACCGGAGGATACCATCGCTTTGTCGGATGGTGTTGCCGATGAATTCGTAGCGGGCCATTTTGCTGGAGACCGGAAAGTTGCAAGACACGTTTTTGCAGAGGCTGGTATCACTGAATTGGCGGTCGTCTATCATATTTCCCGCCGGTCTGATATACCGAGCGATGCATCGCCGCGTAAAGTAACGCTGGCCGAAAATCGTTTTGAGCCGGAGCTTGATTATCTGGCGATACCTAAACACACAAATGCCGTCTATCGTCGGATAAAGGCCGTAAATAACAGTTCAGTTCCTTTGTTGCCAGGCTCCGCCAGCCTATTTTCAGGCGAGGATTACGTGGGAAACACAGAAATGGAATTTGTGCCAATTGACGCAGAATTCGAGCTGCTTATTGGCGTAGAAGATTCGATTGTAGTGAAGCGAGAACTTGTTCAACAGGATGTGGACAAGGTTAGGCTCAGAGACCGACGTCAACTTTCATACGGGCAGAAGATTGAGTTTAATAATTTGCTTCAAAAGGAAGTTAAGATTGAACTACAAGACCATATTCCAACATCAAGGCATGAGGATATCAAAGTGCGACTGTTGGAAGCTCAACCTGAACCAAGTGAACAAACTGACCTGAATATGCTTACCTGGGAGATAACCGTTCAGGCAGGAGAAGATCAAGTGATACAATATGTTTATCGCGTTGACCATCCGCGTGATATGCATGTTGTAGGTCTAGGTAGGAGATAAGGGAGGTCTGTATTAAAGAACAACTATTTGAAACACAAGCTCCACGAGAAAAAGCTTATCTTGTTGGCGTAGAATTGAAACGCGGCCGGCCACTACTCCCGGTCGAAGATAGTCTGGTTGAACTTGGCCGTTTAGCCGATACAGCTGGCTTGGAAGTGGTAGGACGCACAGCCCAACGACTCGAACATCCTGATAGCGCCACTTACGTAGGCAAGGGCAAACTTGAAGAAATCAAGATGCTCGTTGACGATTTGAATGCCGATCTGGTGCTCTTCGACGACGAGCTCTTGCCGCGACACCAGCGAGAACTTGAAAAATATATGGGTGAAGATGTGCGCGTATTGGATAGAACGGCGCTTATTCTGGATATTTTTGCCCTCCATGCCCAGACGCGGGAAGGTAAATTACAAGTAGAATTGGCTCAATTGGAGTATCGTTTGCCCAGGCTAACCCGCATGTGGACCCATCTCGCTAGACAAGCGGGCGGGCGTGCAGGTGGTGACGCCGGTGGCGTTGGTTTACGTGGTCCCGGTGAAACTCAGTTAGAGGTTGATCGGCGAGAAATCGGTCGCAGAATTTCTACGCTTAAGAAGGAACTTGAAAGTGTGAGGGCTCACAGAGGGCGCCATAGAGCAAAACGTAAGCAAACTGAACTACAGGTTGTTGCTATCGTGGGCTATACCAATTCTGGAAAATCCACATTGCTCAACCAGTTAAGCAATGCTGATGTCTTGGCGGCCGACTCGTTATTTGCCACCTTGGATCCAACCACAAGAAGAGTATCTATGCCAGGCGGCCGGGAAGTGTTGTTTACCGATACTGTTGGATTTATTCAGAAATTACCAACAGATATCGTGGCAGCTTTTCGAGCTACCTTGGAAGAAATCACTGAAGCTGATATGTTGTTGCATGTTGTGGATGCCACCCATCCCCATGTTGAGGCACAAATAGAGTCAGTAGACGATATCCTGGCTGAATTAGAGGTGGATCATCTGCCGCAGATCGTCGCCGTGAATAAGATTGATTTGATCTCAGAGGACGATGTTCAAGCGCTAGATTTACCTGTATCCAGCGTGGCAGTTCCCATATCAGCTCTGAATGGACAAGGCATTGATGCTATCTTGGCGGCGATAGAGGCTGTCATGGAACAGCATATGGAACCCTTATCAATTAAACTGCCCTATGATAGGGGTGATTTACTTTCACTGTATCACGAACGTGGATTCGTGGACAGAGAGGAGCATCTGGGTGATGGGATCATGATCCATGGTCGCATGCCCGATCGATTGGTACCCTATTTTCGGGATTATCAATTGCAACGTGAATAAATAAATTGGCGAATGGCGCTTTATGGATAACTTTATGAATAATTTTGTTGATCGGGCGGCAGAATTTCTAGCAAAACGGCCGGGTCTGCTTCCCCTCATTGGTCTTGGACTTATCTTATTGAACTTTATCCTTCAAGTATTTCCAGGCTCAGGATATTGGATTGTAGACACAGATCTTTTTCTCCATCTTGGCCTGGTAATCACCATTTTTGGACTTCTACTGATTCGCGCTCTGGGGTAAGCATGTCGTTAGTATCTAATATTTCCCAACAGCAGCCTGTGAAGGCAGCCTTAAAATCGTTCCACGATGATCTTGAACAGATAGTCAAGATAGCGATTTCAATCCAGCAGATTCCCGCACCAACATTTTATGAGGCGAAAAGAGCCCAATTTGTTGCTGAACAGTTTCGGGTGATTGGCTTACAAGATGTCCAGCAAGATAGCATTCAAAATGTCTATGGAAGGCTTGCTAGCGGGCAAGGAGCAGGGTCGCCAGTAATTATATCAGCCCATACCGATACGGTTTTCCCTGAAGGAACCGACTTAACTGTTCGTTACGACAACGGCAAATTGAATGGAAAAAATCTGGTTTACGGACCTGGCCTCGCTGATAATGCGATGGGCGTCGCCGGATTGATTTCTTTGGCAATGGCTCTGAGACGTTTCGATATTGAGATAGGCTCGGATATTTGGTTTGTCGCCAATGTGGGCGAGGAAGGATTGGGTGATTTGCGCGGAATGAGGGCGGTAGTCGATCGTTTTGGTGAAGAAGCAAAATACATCGTTATCGAGGGTGGTTCGTTTGGATATATCTTCCACAAGGCCGTTGGTGTTAGGCGTTACCGGATTGAGATAAAAACCTCCGGGGGGCATTCTTGGGGAGATTATGGCCGGCCGAATGCAATTCACATTATGGGCCGCCTAATCGCCGCGCTCGATCAACTTGCTTTACCACAAGAACCAAAAACGACCTTAAATATCGGTGTAATTGAGGGTGGTACTTCCGTGAATACTATAGCCTCGGAAGTCAGTTGTCAGTTAGATCTGCGCTCAACTGATATGCTCGCCCTCGAACGCCTTGTTGCTTCGGTGGAGGAGATTGTTTTCTCCATTAATCAACCCGAGATCCAAATCGAACTTGTGCCAGTCGGAAATCGACCTCCGGGTCAAATTGGCAAGGACTCACCGTTAGTAATCCTGGCAGAAGAGTCTTTACAGAAAGTGGGGTTCAAACGAGCGAACTTCATGGCAGGCAGCACGGATGCAAATTTACCACTTAGCCGCGGAATTCCTGCGGTCTGCATCGGCATCGCACAAGCGGCCAATACCCATCGAAAGGATGAATATCTCGATCCCTCATATCTTCCGCAAGGTATGGGACAGCTACTGCTACTTGCGTTGGCCGCAGCTGCAAATGATATGTCGTAGCTTTTTTGACTCGCTTATTTTGACAAAGTACCGAAACAAGCTATTTCATCACTGATGAATATTCGAACCACCCGATCCCATCCATAATATCTATGCTCCAAGTTATTTGGTGGTGAACATCTTAATAGACGCAAGGTTTTCTTTGACTGAAAGAACCTGCCAACATTTGATTTGCATAATAATTTTCCGCCAGAATGAATTTATGGACAAAGGAAAAGCCAGTGGACTTTAATCTATCGGAAGAACAAAAACAATTTCAAGAATTGGTTCATGATTTTGTCGCTAAAGAACTGAAACCCACAGCACGAGAAACTGATGAGAAAGGGACTTTCAATTGGCCTGTAGTACGCAAAATGGGGCCACTAGGGTTGCTAGGTCTGGAAGTGCCAGAAGAGTACGGTGGCTCTGAGGTCGATTCAATAAGTTCTGCTATTGCCATCGAGGAGCTTGGCTGGGGTTGCGGTTCTACTGCACTGGCGATTTCAGCGCACAACGGGTTGGCTCTTGGTCCGGTCGTTAGATATGGTACTGAGGAACAGAAACAGAGATGGTTGCCATTGTTAGCCACTGGCAAAGGAAAACTTGCATGTCTTGGCTTAACAGAACCGGGTGCCGGCTCTGATCTTCAAGGGGGCGTGAGAACGACCGCCGTAAGAGAAGGTGATTCATGGATCATCGACGGCAGCAAAATGTGGCTGACAAACGCATCTGTCGCAGACCTAATAGTATTGCTGGTGAGAACAGATTCAGCTGGCGGCAGTCATAGTTTGAGCCAGATTCTGGTACCGGTAGACTCCGACGGCATAAACATAGGGCCGGCGGAAAAGAAGATGGGGTTGAAAGGGTCGCCAACCCATGCGGTTAATTTCGAAGAAGTTCGTGTTCCCCTGGAAAATTTATTGGGACAAGAGGGTAGAGGGCTCCATCAAACGCTGGCAACTCTTGATAGCGGCCGTGTGGGAATAGGTGCCCTAGCTATTGGCCTCGCTCAAGCTGCGTATGAAGAAGCCATTAGTTATTCAAAGGAACGCGAAACTTTTGGAAAAGAGATCGCTCGTCACCAAGCTATTCAATGGATGTTAGCTGATGCCGCAACTGAGATCCAGGCAGCTCGCTGGATGGTTTATTGGGCCGCCTGGAAAAAGGGAAAGAGTGAACCATATACCAAAGAAGCAGCCATGGCTAAACTTTTTGCAACAGAAGTAAGTGAGCGGGTCTGTCGAAACGCCTTACAAATACATGGTGGTTATGGGTATAGTAGCGAATTTTCGGTCGAAAGAATTTATCGTGATACTCGCTTGATGACTATTGGTGAAGGGACGAGCGAAATTCAGCGCCTAGTTATAGCTAGACACATCCTGGGATTTTGATGTGGACTTACCTGATTCGCTGAAAATGTCTTGGGGTGATTGAAACCGATGGAGCCAGATATAATAGAAATCACTTCAGGTACTCGTAATTAAAAGTTAGAGAGTCGAGGTTTTTGATCAAGAATGGAACCACAAATTTGAATATCTAATCAGGTTGCCAGCCCGCTCAATTGGCAGCTGCGGATAATACCAGTGTAAATAAGGCTGTAGAGGAAACTGAGTTCCAGTCCCACGTCATCGGAAAATAATTGCCGCTTAGCCATGGCTCAACCAGATCGCCATAATGTTGGCTGCCCAGTTGGCCTGATTGTCCAGGCGCAAACATAGCTACTGAAGATTCGAAATTTCCTAAATCGATGACCTGCCGGTAAGAAGGGGCGATATTGTCACCCGGATTGGTTCCCATAACCGCCGTCTGAACTATGGTATTTGTATCTCCGCCGACGGATAGTGGACCGTGACTGAAAATCTCATCTAAAGGCGGTTTGGCCGCCAGAATATGATCCAAGCGTAACTGGTGCAGTTTTCCTCTTTGCCAGTCATTTGGATCTGCTCCGAGTCTTGATTGGAGAAATTCAGTTGTTTCAGCTAGACAACGTATTATTACCTCTGACTGTGAAGTGCCTGATGGCCACCAGTCTGAATCTGGATCATCCAATAACTTGATCAAGACTGCTGGCCAATGCCCATGAAGTTCATTTGCCGGGTAAAAGATGGGATCAGACCCAATCCCAAGCACTTCCTCCAATAATTTGTTATCCAACTTAGACTGTAAAATTGCCTCGGCAAGTTTGGCGATAAAAACCTGGTAGACAGTTCCTCCGATACACTTAGGTGTTAGCCAACCATCCCAGCTACAAATCTGGTCTAAACTAATTTTTGCCTGTGGATCATCTGTTTCGACGCTGGCAAGAAAAAGGGCGGTTTCCAGTCCAGGAATCGATTTCATGTCCATCTGAAATTCCTGGCACTGTCCTGGGGAGATCTTGGCGGAGGAATTAATCAACTCTTCAATTCGCCGGGCGCGGTATCCATTTCGCCAGGAAACTCCCAAATAATGGGGATAATTATCTCCAATGATCTGGTGATTGGCACTTACAATGAAGCCGGCTGATGGGTTATATGCATGGGGCATCTCCTCAAAAGGAACATAACCTTCCCATTCATATTCCCCTGTCCATCCGGGGACTGGAAGTTGTCCTTGTCCTTGCTTTCGGATAGGGACCTTGCCACTGACATAGTAACCAATATTGTTTTTATCGTCGGCATATACTAGGTTAAGGGGAGGCACTGTTAGCCGACGAACAGCCCCCACAAAATCGTTCCAATCGTGAGCTTTGCCCAGCATGGCAAAGCCGGCGAATCCCGCTTCCGGCTGAAGTGCAATGGACTGGAGCGACAAGGTTGTTTCACTAGGCGTCCCTAATGATGAAATTACCGGACCATGGCTAGTGATTTTCACTGTCTCTAGATGATCCTGTTTACCTTTTATCTTGATTCGTTCCTCATATCTTTCAGCTTTTAGCCAGTCACCTTTGTATAAGTAACGAGATGGATCATTAGGGTCAAATCTTTCAATGAATAGATCTTCAACATCAATGAAGGATACGGTAGCTCCCCAGGCGATATGTTGGTTGTGGCCGACCATAACATAGGGAACACCTGGAAGTGAAACCCCAGCTACATGAATATCCTCTTCATTCTTGCCCGATTGGTCAGCAACAAGCTGGTTATAGTACCAAAGTGAAGGAGTGCCGATTGGTAAATGCATATCATTGCAAAGTAGTGGACGACCAGTTGAACTTTTGGAAGCCGAGATGACCCAGGCATTACTGCCTAGACTGGATCCCTGAATTGATGAATTGAGGAAGGGGCCGTTAGCCTCGATAAGCATATCGTTAAGGCCTAGCTGATTGAATTCAATCCCATGAGGTAGAGTAATTGGATTTCTTTCCGGATAATATGGCTCCAGTTCTTGAGCTAAATCCGGTCCAACCTTTTCAATTAATTGGGCTCTAAGCAGTTTAACTGCCCAAACATGTGAAAGGGGCCAAGGCATTAAGCGGCCGAATGCAGCCGAATCATTGATAGTCCATGGCTCAGGCTCATACCTCAATAAAGAAAACTCGATCGGCAGTTTTGCTCCCGAATTCAAAAAGGAATTTATGCCAGCCGTATAGGCTGTAACGTCATGGCGGACTGGTTCATCGGTCTGTTCCCAGGATGCTTTTCCTAGCCGGTAGAAACCAAGCGTTCTGGCCAATCGGTCGGATTGTAAAGCCAGTGGTCCTAAAATCTCAGCCAGACGACCTGCAGCGGCTCTTCGATTTATATCCATTTGCCACAATCGATCCTGAGCGTGGACAAAACCCTGAGCGAAATATAAGTCTGTGCGGTTACTCGCTTTGATATGTGGGATCCCCCAGCGATCACGAACGACAATGACGTCGTTGAGCAGTCCATTTATATGGATTATCCCTTCAACCTGGGGCATTCGTCGACGACTGATTGCTGTGAAAATCGGTTTCAATATTGAACTGGCTAGTTGCCAATGGATGTTCACGAACCTTCGTCAATCCTTGATACTATATTAATGGTATTTGTCGAAATCATTTCACAATGACGATGGCGAACTGTAAATCTATAAGTAAGAAATTATAGGCACTATTCATTAATAAAAAATCTCAATTTGAGTGAACTACAACTGTTAACGAACCTTAACAGACGGGATTTGGCGTACATATACTCACTACAGTTTCGGCCGCTGCACAATGATAATTTACTGGGTAACCAAGGTATGGTGAGGGATCCAATGTATTTTTGAATTCCAATTCATTTGTATATTTTCCCGAACCATCGTCCTTGACAATTGAAAAGTGCAAATGTACCCAAACGCCCCGGAAAGAATTGCCGTTGAAATTACCGGTGTAGCCCAATAGCGTTCCCTGCTTTACAAAAACTTCTCTAGTGCCTGGTGAAAATGCTTCTTCTATGAAGTCATTTCCATCTGTATCAGCCATATGTGTGTAGTATAACCATACTTGCATATCTGGGTTTAGGGGATCGCTAGGAACGCGTTGAATTAAAGTGCTTCGCCAGTCATCTTCACGGGTCACATAGCCGTCGTAGGCTGCGTAAACTGGGATAAGTCCCGGATCAGCATTGCTAAATATGTCGATCCCTTGATGAGGCGACGATCGGGAATAAGGACCTCTTGGATCAGCATACAATAAGCCAATATATCCTTCGGTGGGCAGAATAAATGGCGCGCCTGGACACGGATCTTGCTGGGTAGTAATCAGTTCGATTCGTT
>JBFFVR010000017.1:0-12427 GCA_041570685.1 Promineifilaceae bacterium (SeqCode) | reverse complement strand
GTCGCAGTGCATTGTAAGCGATTTCCAAATTTTCATCTAAAACGACCGAGACCGTGGGAGCGATATCGAAGGAGGAAATATTCTTGTCATCTCTGGAGCGATTCAAACCGGCTTCTAGATGTTCTCTATAAACCTGGTCGAACTTGCTCGGTGAAAAGAACATTGGTAGCCAGCCATCAGCAACTTCGGCCGCCAAAGCCACATTTTTAGGACCTATGGCGGCTAAATATATCGGGATTTCGGGACTTGCTACTAAGGTGCTTTTGAGAGCTTTTCCCAAACCCATTGCATCTGGTCCATCATAAGGTAGGTGATAAATATCTCCAGCGAATGAGAGGCCTTCTTCTCGACGAAAGATTTTCCGAACGATCTCCACGTACTCGCGTGTTCGAGTCAGGGGTTGGGAGTAACTTTGCCCATGCCAGCCTTCGACTACCTGCGGACCAGACAAGCCGAGCCCCATCAAAAATCGACCGGCTGACAATTGGTTTAAGGTCATTGCGGTCATTGCCGCGTTTGCAGGCGTTCGTCCGGGCATCTGCATGATGGCGGTGCCGAGCTTTATATTCTCAGTTAAAGCCCCTATCCAGGCCAACGGCGATATTGCATCCGAGCCATAGGCCTCGGCCGTCCATACAGCATGCACACCAAGCTTGTCAGCTTCTTTTATCAATTCTATTGGCAATTTTATTCGCCTGGCAGCATAGCCAAGCATGATTCCTAATCGCATCTTTAACTCAATCCGGCTATTTTATTATTTTTATCGGAGTTAGCCTGGGATTGTATGGTAGGCGACCCATATCCGGCAACAAGATGCTGATTTATGGCCATTCTGATTATTTGCTTCTTAATTTAGAGATGAGGACTTGAAATAGATTCTTCTCTCTGAAATCAACAAATGTTCTTGGCTCAAGGTAGAAATCGACCTTTGACAGAAACCAGAACCCTAGCGTAAACTTTTATCTAATATGAGGAGGTTGAATGAGCCGATTTACTCATGTCGTTAAAAGAAGTGGAGCCATTGTTCCCTTTAATCAGAACCGGATCAGCAATGCTATCTACAGAGCGGCCGTGGCTGTAGGCGGCCGGGACCGCCAGCGAGCTGAATGGTTGGCCGAGCAAGTAGTGAAGTACATGGATCAAACCATGCCACCTAACCACTATCCCGACATAGAGGAAATTCAGGATGCAGTCGAGAAGGTGCTGATTGAAAATGGACATGCTGCGGTGGCAAAGGCCTTTATCCTTTATCGGGACGAACGCAAGAGACGCCGGGAAGCATCCGCCAACCGGGCTGCTCATCCTTCAAGCAATATTCCCTGGGCGAAGATCTGGCGCGTCCAGGATTGGGCGGTTGCCCATGATTTGCATACGATCGAATCAATGAACGAACGGATTGCTGATGGCGAATTCCCGCATATCGTCCATGAATCCGAAGCCGCCTACGAAGACGATTTAACGACTGCTGCCAGTTTGATCGCGGAACGGCGTGATTCGATCAGAATGATACTTATTACAGGTCCTTCTTCATCTGGCAAAACGACGACGACTATCAAGTTAGAAAGCAGGTTGAAGAAATCTGGGCTGAAGTTCGTAACCCTAAATGTTGATAATTATTTCTTCGATTTAGCAATGCATCCACAAGATGAATTCGGCGACTATGACTTTGAGACGCCCCAAGCGTTGGATCTCGAGTTAATAAATGATCATCTCCAACGCTTGGCTGCAGGAGAAGAAGTAAAGATACCTTATTATGATTTCAAACTCGGACAAGGCACACCGGAACAGACGCCTCTTAGACTTGCGGAGAATGAGATTTTATTGATTGACAGCTTACATGGTCTATATCCCCAAATGACTGCATCTATTGATGACGAAATGAAGTTTCGCTTGTATTTGGAGCCATTGTTGCAGATGAAAGGTCCTGATGGCTATATTCGCTGGACAGATTTGAGATTGATCAGGCGAATGTTGCGAGATGCCCAACATAGGGCTTATGATCCCCAACAGACCCTCGAGCACTGGCATTATGTTCGGTCGAGCGAGTTGCGCAATATCATACCATTCATCGGCACCGCCGATTTCATAATTAATAGCGGTATGCCCTACGAGATTGCTCTTTACAAATCACGCTTATACGAGAATTTTGCCAGTTGGTCGATTCAATACAAAGACGATCCGTTACGCAATGATGCCCTAGAACGATCTGTTCGCATCCAAAAAGTATTAAAAGAAGTAAAATCAATTGCTGACGACTCGCCGGTACCTTCAGATTCAGTGTTAAGAGAATTTATCGGTGGTAGTAACTTGAGCTATTAACTAGTCCATTTTGGCATCACTATTATTTGTTTATTTCGATTCAATTGGCGAGAAAGAATATCGAATTCTAAGAATCTTTTGCAGGTAGCTTCTTGAACATAATATCGTTTACATAATGGGAACAAATGGCGATTGACATAAGGTGCAAAATGACGCACAATTGGCGATGTCGCTAAGAACACGGGCGTTTTCGTTTGAAATTATCAAGAAGTCGCCATTTAAGATCAAAAGGTTTATTGGAGGGATTGGTCATAGGATCAATCTATGACCGTTATAAGATTCGAGGCTCGGATCATCAAGAGGAATAGCTGAGATGGATGAATTATTGACCTGGATTATCGGTTTGTTTCTATTAATCTATGGTGCTGCCCTAACTTTCTTCGGGTATCGCCAATTTCGCTTTCTAATTCCTGTTTGGGCATTTATCGCAGGATTCTGGATTGGCGAAGCGGTCATAGCACTTATTTTCCCTCCCGATAATGCCTGGATAATCATCGGCTGGCTGGTGGGTTTGATTGCGGGTTTAGGTATAGCTGCGCTGGCATTTATAAGCCTTCAAGCTGCCTTTATCATTCTCGGCGCTACATTTGGATGGTGGATTGCTTCTGGTTTACTGGCTGGGTTTAATATCGATCAAGGGCTTGTGAATAGCATTCTTATCATCCTGGCGGCGGTCTTATTCGCTGGTCTAACCTTTGTGGATAGTATTCGTCGCTATGTGGTTAGCGCGTACACGGCTCTCGTAGGAGCAGGAGGAATTGCCTCGGGACTGTTATTCCTCCTTGGCGATCTGACGGCCGAGACCTTCCGTAACAGTTTTACCACCATGGCTTTTATTTGGGAGGAGTCCGGACTTGTTACCCTATTATGGATTCTATTGGCGGTTGTGGGAACCATTGTCCAAGTTGTGACAACTAGCGAGAAAGGCGACGAAGAAGAGGACCAAGAGTCGGCCGATGATTTCGATGATGAGGAGTGGCTAACACAGCCTCCGTCGGAAGAGGAAGAGCTGACCGAGGAAGTACCTGAAGAAATGTCTGACGAGCAAGCTGAGGTCGATGACGTTCCAGAAACGCTGGCGGCCGGAGCAGCGCTTCAGGATGAATCGATGGCTGATGAGCTGCTGCAAGAACCCCTTGATGATGAAGAAATGTTTCCGGAATCTTATCTGGATGAGGACGTCGCGCCAGAGAAACCCGACGACGAGATCGACGATCTGTATCTCTCCGGTAAGAGCGACGTTTAATCTCTTCTGAGAAAACGATTAGCCAATTGTAACTAAATACTCGTTCGCACTAGCATCTATCTCGGGTAAAAGATTTATTCGGGCATGATTCGGCTATAGTGGAGTCGCCATTTCAACTGCCAGGTCTTCCCATTATCTTTTGAACTTTCCCAATCCCAGTCGAGTTCGTCAGATGTAATGTTGTAAAAAACCATGCGCAATAATACTATATGATCATCGACTTCGACTTCTGTCCCCAGGACCATACGTTCATTTTCAAATGAGCCTGTAAAATCCCAATAGTTCCCTTCTGTATCTACCCAAGTCTGTTGCCAAGTTTCACTTCGGGCATTGTATACGGAAAGGCTCATTCCTCTGAAGTCCAAGCCGGGATTACCATTAAAATTTTCATGAATCACGCGTCCGTTCAAAATTTTAGTCACGTGATTTGTGCCATGTTGATCATCATCCCAGGTCACATTCCATTCCCCGAGCCAAAAATCGAACTGTTCTTCCGGTGCGATCTTGCTTGTCATTGCTTTTTCTCCGATATCCAATTCGTCCAACCGTTAATTCGATAGAGCAAAACAAGAAAAATGAAGAGCGATTTCTTTGTCGTCCCCGCAAGTGGAACTTGCTCATACGGGAGAAAGTCTAGGTAGTAGTTTCAGAGGGCGTTCCAAAGCGTTTCCTTGTTCGGGCTCTTGCTTTTGCCAACTCTTGTTCTCTGTTGCGGGGTGCTGCGCTTGTCGTTAACTCGTCAACTAGCTGCCGAGTAATCAGTGATATTTCTTTGACAGCGCGATCAAAAACTTCTTGGTTAACCTCAGACGGCTGTCTATAACCGCTTACTTTTCTGACGTATTGCAGCGAAGCTCCGTAGATTTCTTCATTTGTGGCTGGAGGTTCGAAATTAAATAATTGTTTGATATTTCTGCACATATTTCACCCTCGATTGAGAATTAAATGGCGAATATTTTATCTGTTGCCTTCGGGTTCGAATAATATTAGAAAATCTGGCTGGGATGAAGTAGGGAATCTGACTTGATTCTTGGGACCCAGCGCCAGGGACAATCTCTTGCTGCGTATCAAATTTCAAGTCTTTGATTCTAGGGGTGGCGATTGAATTAATCTTTCGGCTTTCAAGGAGGTATTATTTCTGCTACTCGTCATTTTAGGCCAAATCTTGAATAAGCACGAAAAAACCACCTGATTTCATTGTCACTATCTCATTTGGGGAAGTTCACGCTCAAGGAAATATAGTTTTGTATCTTCGAACCCTTTCACCTCAAACTCACCACGTTCAGTGAATACGAAGTCATCTTTCAGTAGCTGGTACGTATTCTCGCTCACCGTAATGCGCATCGATTCAGATAAGGTTTCCATCCGAGCAGCAAGATTTATTCCGGGTCCAAAAATGTCATAGACATATTTCTGGACGCCAACAAGCGAGCCGATGACCGGGCCTGAATTAATACCAATGCGGCAATACCAGGCTTCATGATGAGCTGAATTGCGGCGTTCAATATACCGTAGCATTCTGAGAGCGACTCTGGCGATATTATGAGCGTGATCCGGCGTTTGCTCAGGCAAGCCGGCGACAGCTACGTAAGAGTCTCCCACTGTCCTAATTCGCTCGCAGGCAAAAAGATCGGTTATGCGGTCGAATACGGTGAATATATCATTTAATTCTGTTACGAGTGAGGCCGGGTCATGGGCGATGTCCATTTCGGTATGACCAACGAAATCGACCATCAAGATCGAAGCGCTGTCAAAGAGTTGCGGGGTGACAGTGCCGTAATCCTTCATTTCCTCATAAACAGATTTGGGCATAATATTTAATAGTAATCTCTCAACGCGATCCTTTTCCCTCTCGAGTTCTCTAGCGTTTCTTTCGGATATCTTAGAGTAGGATTCAAGCATGTATTCCGCTTGTCTCTGTTTGGTGATATCTCGACATTCCACCACAATTTCGTCAGCGGAACTGTCAGGCAAGGATCGTATATCGACGCTCACGGGAATATCGCGACCGCCGGCCGACACCTCGGTTTCAAAGCTATAGGGCCGGCTGGCCTGAATGCGTGATAGAGCCCGGCTGGCATTGAACTTTGGCATTCGTTCAGTTAATGGCTCATCGGCATCACTCTCAGGAGGAAACCAAGCAAAAAATTTGGCATTCTCAAAGAGTACCATCCAATTCTCAGGCTCGACGACTGCGACTCCAACATTTAGACTTTGCGTCACATGTCGCAGTACTTCATCGTCCAGGGTGGGTGTATCGCCAGGTTCAGTGACAGACATCGTCAACTCCTTGAGATGACATAGTTTTTACGACTCATCATGGCATTTTCTACTTCCCTGATATCCTCTTCAGCAAAGTCGAAATCTTCCAACGTTTCTCTCAGTAATGCCAACGTCTCGAGAAAGGCGGGTTCAGTGATGCCTAGCCGGGCATGTACCCGCTCGATGTGTTCATTTGTATAACTAGCTGGTCCACCCATAAGTGAAGCTATGAATTTAGTCTGATGGTCTATCAGTCTTTTCATATTCGTATTGGCAAAATACGGTCCAGCGGTTGGCGAGTCTAAAACCTTATCGTAAAAGCTCATGACGATGCGACTCACCTTCGTAAATCCTCCGTAACGTTGAAAGATCGAATTCTTCATGTTGTGGTATGCTCCTGAATATATCCTCTATCTTGCACAGGGATCAGTGAAGACATAACGCGCCAGGAAAAACAGCGATTGGAAGACTTCTAAGAATCAGATAGATCTAATAACCGCTAATGTTAAGACTATCAAATGGCTAGTCAACGATTATACCGCACTTTGAATAGACCTAGTCTGGCGCGAATTGATTTGTTGGCACAATATTCTGGCACTCATTATCGATGGTAGCTGGATTATATCGCGTAATGATGCTTGCTGGAATAATGCAGACAAGTCCTGAATGGCTTATTGGTCACGTTGCCGTACGGCTGGCGATCTCACGGCGAACGACCGGAGCGACCTTCGTGCCCAGTAGTTCAATGGCATGCATGACTTTATCGTGAGGCATGGCTCCCACGGTTAGTTGAATCAAGAGACGGTTGTGACCAAAAATCTCATGTTGAAATAATATCTTTTCGATCACGTCATCAGGGCTTCCAACAAAATTTGCACCGCGCAAAGTGCAAGAGGTCTCGAACTGCTCCCTTGTCATCCCCGACCAGCCGCGTTCCCGGCCGATCTTATTCATCGCATACTGAACCGAGGGGAACGATTCTTCAATGGCCTGTTTCGATTCATCTGCTATAAAGCCATGGGAGTTAATACTGAAGCTCAATTTGGACACATCCTGACCCGCGTGCTGCGCCGCCCGGGAGTAAAGCTCCGCCAAAGGGGCGAATTGCTCCGGCAATCCACCGATGATGGCTAAAGCTAGTGGGATACCTAATGTCCCTGCTCGAACGACAGATTCCGGCGTACCTCCCACCGCGATCCAGATTGGCAATCGATCTTGGTATGGCCGTGGATAAACAGGCTGGTCTTCCAGGCGGGCTCGATGTTTCCCTGACCAACTGACACGTTCGGCATCGCGCAGCTTTAAAAGCAGCTCAAGTTTTTCGGCAAATAGCTCATCATAATCGTGCAGATCGAAGCCAAAGAGCGGAAAAGATTCGATGAAGGAACCACGGCCGGCCATGATTTCTGCTCTGCCCATGGAGAGGAGATCTAGGGTGGCAAAATCCTGAAAAACGCGCACCGGATCGTCAGAACTGATAATGCTTACAGCGCTGCTCAGCCGAATCGATTTCGTTCGGCCGGCCGCCGCCGCCAATATCACGGCCGGAGTCGAAGAGACAAAGTCCGGTCGATGGTGTTCGCCAAGCCCAAAGACATCCAGACCAACTTGATCGGCCAACTCGATAGTTTCTAGCAGGTCCGACAGTCGCTGGGCGGGGCTGATCATCTTCCCTGTATGCGGATCGGGCATCAATTCGGCAAATGAATACAAGCCGATTTCGAAACCATTATCCGAGACTGTTGATTCAGATATACCTTCTTTTTGGTTAGAAATAGCAAACTCCTTATAGCTACAAAATCCGATACTAGTTACTTATATCCTTAACCGAAAAACTCGGAGTACTAGATTTTCTGGTGAACCGTGTCTTGAATGGGAACGATCTTATTCTTCAATATTAGCGAACATTGGCACATACCAAGGCTTGATTTCAAAGGTTAATAGCTTGGATTTGACGGCAGGATCGGCCGCGGCGAACTCCTGCAATTCGTCTTGGGTCACTTGAGAAGCAGCGACCATCATCCCCCCGCTATTAGGAACTAAAAATGGTCCACCCATAGTTAACTTTCCTGTTCGTGAAAGCGTTGGTAATGCATCACATGCTCCATCACGCCCGGTTGTTCGCGGAAATCCAAATCCTGAACCCAACTTTCACCCGGGATATGAAAAATAACAAAATGGACAATAGCATCTTGGTTCATTGGAAATCCTTTACGTGGGTTGTAACTCGAATAATCCCGGTTACTACTTATAAATAGTCTAATTCAAAGATAAAAAATGTTCGTATTTGGATATGTTGAATAGGTCGTTTTCTTGACTAACGAAATTATTTAGAAACTGCTCATGCACATATGATTTGTTTATTCTTTCTGGGCTGCCACACTTATCCACTCGCTGCTCTCATCAAAAGGCGTGCCTATTAAATCACTCCAAAGGTTTCTAATCAAAAATCTACTATTTCTCAATTCGCTAGAGATCGTTTCTTGTGTAAAGTCTTGGAGCCAATTTCGATATACCGTAAGCATACCGTCTAGTTCGATCACGATAAACTGATCCAGGTGAACTGCCTCTTTCGGATAATCGAATCGCTGTTCTAAAACAAGATGAGGATCTGACCTCCAGAAGCCACTATCCGCAAAATACCAGCTTTTGTCTTGACGTTGGTTTTTCCTGTATTCTGGTGTTGAGACATCAAAGATAAAATAGCCCCCGTCTTTTAGGGCTCTATGAACTAGGCGCAGCAAGTTGGCTCGTTTATCGGGTGGGAGCGGGCAGAAATCACCAGATATGAGCAAGACCACTTCATATTGTCCTACTTCTTCTAAGGTGAAGTAATCCTGGAAACGATACGATATATCAAGATTATTTTCCTTAGCGAATTGTTTGGCGTAATCAATAGATCTACGGGAATAATCTCCTCCAGTCACACGAAAGCCAAGTTCTGTCAAGCGAGCAGCATAGAGACCAGGACCACACCCCAGGTCCAACACGGCAGCTCCCGATCTCAATTTGAGTGTTTCTACTAGCCAATTGATGGATCGAGAAATAGTCTCAGGTCGATAACTAGCAGCATCGGTGGTTGGATCCAGATGAGCTTTAAGCATTTGTTTTGAGATATGCGGGTCATTCCAGAACAAGGATTCCCCTGGCGCGAATAAAGGTGGTTTATGTTGCAGCTCCTTTAAGAGATCAAGACGCAACTGGCAATAGTCATTGACAAAATTCTCTTGAGCAGACATATTCTTTTACCGATGCCTTGTGGGTAATTGGTCGTATGCCGGTTATTCTTGGCTATCGGGTCGAAAAACCAAGCGACTGACTAATAACCGCTTGGACGGAAGGTTAGCTTTTTTTAAGGTCGCTTATACTTCTTGATGGCCCTTTTCGTAAAGGCCAAATAGCACAACCGTCAGAAGAAGTTTAGCTACACCATTATTCTTCCAAAAATCGTTCTCTGCGAAAGGGATCGGTGTCCCCTGTTGGCAGTATCTCTTCACCGACTTCTATGACCGAATCAGCTGGTATTCCGGCTCGCCGGGCTGCTTCGCGAATTGACTCAGCGCTGACAGCCTCATAGAGGCAGAAGGTCTTCTTCTTATCTGCGCTAAGAAATGATATCAACCAGCGAACACTTTCTTCATCATTAATCTGGTTTATTTCGGCTGCACCTTCTAGAGTTACTTCGAGTTGCTCTGCAAAATTGCGTTCAATCATGTAAACAGGCATCTTACCTCCTAAGTCAAAAGACAAAATAATACTGTGAGGGTTCAGGTTCAACTATTATCATATCGTTTCTGAAAAGTGGTAATCTTTTGCAGTAGATAGTTCATATTCATCTTTTTAGCAGCCGAAACGGCGAGGTCAAGAAGGGAGAACGCGCGTGCTCGATCGCTGGCGACTCCTTTTGCGAACAACATAGTTGAGTATTCATATTGACTATGTGCTAGCCATGGCCAAGCTTTTAGTCGAGTATCCATCTCTATGGCTGCTTCAAAGTGTTGCTCAGCCGCAGGCCAATTAGACATGGTTGTTGCTAACATACCCAGGTAACGTGCAGCTGCGCCGTAACAAGCAGTAGCGCCGCCAACGACTATCGTTCGATCGCTATAGGGTAGTAAAAAGTCGAATAATATGGAAGCCTGTTTTTCGTCACCCAAGAAAGCGCACGCTTCCGTTAAATATGCCAGGGATGTTGCCCACATTGAATCATGCGGTAACCTGGCAAATCCATCAACAGCTAGCGCATCAAATACTTCACGGCATGACTCATGGTCGCCTAACGAAGCATATATGAGGGCTAAGCCAGGGCGCCAGGTAGCAGAACCCGGATTGATATCAACGAAAAGTTTAACAATTGGGGCAATCTCTTCAAGTCTGCCTTGTTCCGCTCGAATTGTGAACATTTGGATACCATAGATGCCGTCCAAACCAGCTAAGCCAATCCTCTGGCTTATTTCTGCGGCCTCATCGGCTAGTCTTTCGGCTTCACTAAACTCCCCACGCATAATCGCCCGCATGGCCTGGAAAACAGCGGCAATGTGTAGCTGAAATGGTTGTCTAATCTCATTGGATATGTTCTTGTGAGCATCTATCGTTTCATCTACCAGCTCAATGTTCCCCAATTCTAAATGGTCATAAATGAAAAGATCTAGTGCGTCAGCAAGCCGTTCACGGTCTCCAATTGCTTCGGCTAGAGAAATAAACTCCTCAACGGTTTCAAGCCGCTCTTCTGTTTTTTCTGGTCTTCGATCAGTATGAATACTAATTTGTAAAGCATCACAAAGTGTAATCGGATCATTTATGCGTCGAGCCAATTGCAACAGCTGTTTGACTCTGGCTTCCATTCCTTCTTGTTCGCCGGTCGTTAGAAGCACACCTGTTAGATTTACCTGCAATCGTACCTGTAGAGGGCTCTCCTTCTCACCAAGGGCTGATAAGGCTTCGAGCATGTACTGTTTGGATGGCTCAGGATCTAATCTCAACCGCCAGCGCGGTTCTTCATAGGCTAAAACCGCCTGGGCCAAAGCCTCAGGATCGTCAAGGTTTCGTGCCTTGTCGATTGATTTCTCGAAGGCGAACATTGCTTCTACTATGAATCCACCATGCCAACGTGCCTGAGCTAGAGCAAGCCATAAATCGTACTCCAGGTGATTCCTTTCCTTGCTTGCTGGTAGTTTCTCCAGCGAATCTAGACCGCGTTCGAAATATGCTGCAGCTTCATCAAAAGCGATCACCTTCGCCGCCTTTTGCCCGGCAATAAGATGATATTTACTTGCTTTTAAACCCAATTGGGCTTCCTGAAAATGACGAGCTAACTGAGTTGCTGGAATATCATCATTACCATTGGGAGCAACAAAAAGCGCTTCTAAAGCCTTTCCTACATCTTCGTGTAAGTACATTCGTTCGGCTTTGGAGAGACGGGCATAGAGGTATTTTTGAAACAAGTGGTGCCGGAATCGGAACTGGGATAGTCGCTCGGAAACGGTTCGTTTAATGCCCTCTTCTTGGATCAATCTATGATGTCGATCTAGTTCTCTGCTCAACATGCGTGTTAGTTCGTGGGAATCGATCTGCTTGACCCGGGCAATTACCTCTGCAAAGAAAGTCTCTCCCTGCACACTACCGATGGTCAAAAAGTCGCGTAACCCGGGCGATAAGCGACTGATCCTTTTTTCAATAACTCCCTCCACTCGCGCCGGAAGATGTTCCCAGTTCATAGAATGGGCTTCTTTCCATCGTTTATTGCTGTCTAGTTCGATATCACCTCGTTCTTTCATATCTCGCAGTAACTCGACAACAAATAGGGGATGTCCTTCTGTTAATTGGGCTAGCTGAACTCTGAAATCATGACCAATATCGTTATCTTCTGCATCCACCAGGGCATTAACAAATTCCAGCTCTTCATCCGGATCGGGATGATCGAGGTCGATCCGGTTTTCGCCAAACTGGCGCTGGCTTTCGCTCAACACCTCCGAAAGGGGGTGGAGCGGTTGTTGCCCCCCGTCTTCTGTTAGATGGCCTTGCACCAAATCTTCAGGTCGAAAGCTACCGATTAGCATGATTGGACTTTGCTGTATCCGCAAGACGAGATGCCCTATTAACCCGGCTGAAGAGTGATCGATCCAATGTAAGTCGTCCAGAATAAACAACAACGGCTGGTACCTTGACAGGGCGATTAACGTGGTTGAAATCTCTTCGAAAAGCCGATCTTGCTGAAGTTCTTGAACAGATGAAAGCGAACGCTGGTTTTGGAGATTGTTTAATCGAGTTAATAACTCTGCACGAACCTTGAGATCTGTCAAAGTTCTGGCTAAACGAGATTTCAACGCGGATCCAGACACAATCGTATCAATAAGATGAGGGCCGTTTTCCATTAAAATCTGAACAGTAGTCGGGAAAGAAATTGATAGGCGATTGACCAACTCAGGGCTAATGATCCCGCTCATACCTGCATTTTCTAAATCACCAGCAAGCAATCGGAAGATATCACGGAACGGCAAGAGAGGATCACCGAGCCCTGTGTAAATGTCACTACTACCGCCGGCAACAATCAGATCGGTTCTTGCAGCCAAAGCCTGTTGGGCAAACTCATAGAGGAGG
>JBFFVR010000016.1:0-12688 GCA_041570685.1 Promineifilaceae bacterium (SeqCode) | reverse complement strand
ATGTCGATTGGTTCCGCTTTGCTGCCAAAGCCGGCCGAGCCTACGAAGTGTTAACGACTAATCTTGACCCGGGACTTGATACCGTCCTTTCACTTTATGGCACAACAGGAAACCTGATTGCCACCAACGACGACTATGAATTTGGCAATTTGGGATCTCGAATCGTGTTCACGGCCAGCCAAGATGGCAATTACTTTGCTCAAATCGTTAATAAAGGCGGCAGCGACCCAGCAAACAAGACCTATTGTTTCGAGGTAAACCAAATTCAGGGTACAGCCACCCCAACGCCATTGCCGTCAACAACCGTCGTTCCTGGCGCGGATATCTGCGAATACAACGGCGATTTCGATTCGGCCTGTCTCATAGGTGCCGGTGATACCTTTGACATGAATTTTGTTCCTATTTGGCCCGAAGGTCCAGACAATGATTTTTACAGAATCTGGGTGAAACCTGGCCTCTTATACACTTGCGAGACGCTAAATCTTTCTAGCGTTAATGATACGAATATGATTCTGTACGATCAGAATCGGAATGGGCTCGGAGGCAACGACGACAGGACCCAAGGGGATTTCAGCAGCCAAGTAAGTTACTTTTCGACATACACTGGGTGGCTTTTTGTCCTTGTAGGACCAGTGGCTCCGCCGGAATATGCTCTTTCCTTCTTGTACACCTATAGCGTGAGGTGCACAGAGACCGTTGCTACTCCAACGGCAACGCCTTTTCCCACTCGACCACCTTCATCCGGCGGCGTAGTTCCCAAGCCGCCTACTGCCACACGAACACCCGTTGGCACCCCGACAGTGACTCCGACACCCTTCACCGCCATCACCGTCGTGGCTGCATCACCAACTCCCACACCTAATATTCAAGTGGTTCCACTGCCTACCTCGACGCCATTGCCGGTCAGCGGTCGGGAGGTTAGCTTTAACCTTACTGTTTATTACGACGCGAATTTGAACTTTTCGCCTGATCTAACGGAGGGGGTTGAAGACGTTGGTGTTGCCATCCATGATGCCGCAACGAACGAATTGTTGGCTTTTGGCTATACCGGAGAAAACGGATCGGTTCGTTTTAGCGCCCTGGCCGTTTCTGGAACCATTCGGATATCCATTCCATTCCTTCAATTCAATCAGGTCACCACAGGCGATTCTGATGTCTTGATTCGTGTTGCCCCTATCTTAAATTAGAGAACCTTCTTTTAGCATATTCGGAGATAATATAGGTGGCAGACGCTCCTGAAGAAACAAATCTAAATTCAACATCTACAGACGATCAGGATAGTGGATCGAGTTCTTTGCTTTCGCAACGGGGTCCCTTAATCATCGCCTTGGTGGCTGCGGCAGCTGGGCTCATTCTAATTTTCCTGTTTGTATTTTTAATAATTCGATCGGATGATGATGGATCGTCGGATGCTACGCCTACTCCAGAGATTGTAGATTCAGGTGGACTCAACACGGATCGTTTCCCTTATCAGGCAATTAGTGATTCGGGAGCTATTAGTGTGACGATGGAAACACCGATATTCCTGGATGTCTCAGGTGAGCAGTTCACCGTTCAGGCTGAAGTGTTACCTGAATCTGGTCCTTGGAATCCTCCGCTCATAAATGAGACAACGGTGGCCTGGCCTTATGGCGCGGTGATTAATTACATCTTCGGATTGGATGATACAAATCAAAACCAAGAGTTGTTACAAAACTTAGAGGTAGGCCAGGAGATCGTGCTAACCACTCGTAGCGGTAATTCGGCAAAATTTGTTGTCAGCAGCCGAAATGAAATTGCCAGCGATAATTTAGACATTTTTGCCCAACGATCACCAGGCGTAACATTGCTGCTAATTGAAGAAGACCCAAATGAAAGTCGACTGGTTGTCCATGGTCGCTACGTCCAGTCTGATATACAGCAAGATAGCCAAGCCGGAAGAGTCGTCGAGCTAGGAGATACGGCCCAGTTAGAGAGTCTTCAATTTACCGTTTCAGGGGCTGGCGCCCAGTATGATCGGCCTGAGGCACCGCCAGGTTTTGCCTTTTATCTGGTTGATTACCAGGTGCAAAATGTTGGAACAGTTCCATTTGACACCCAGAGCTTATCCATGGTACTAGCGGATGACGTCGGCAATTTGTATGCCTTAAATCCCAGCTCCAGTCAGTTAGGAAACAATCCTCCCTTGCTTGGCCCAGTCTCTCCAGGACAAACGATTATGGCGACCGCGGGCTATCAGATTCCTGCCGGGTTGGTTAGTGCTATTTTACGCTGGCAGGTCGCTCTTGCCGGTACCAACAGCACCATTCAGGTTAACATCCCCTTTCAGGATATATCTGCAGCGGACTCGCAAGCTATTGTCGAAGTCCAGGAAGTCAGTATAACGCCAGATGGCAATGGTGTTTTGATTGTCGGACAGATTTCAAACACGGGTTTACAACCGATCGTAATTGGTGTAGAGAATGTTTCCTTAGTCAGTTCAATCGGTACGGTACACCAGATATTGTCGACAAATCCTGCTTTTTCCTGGACTGTCCCCGCAGGACAAACGTTACTCTATGGGGTAACGTTCCAAAGACCTAACTCCCCAGATGCTGTATTTACCCTACTCAACCAATCTTTCCTAATAAATGGACTCCGCTAACCCCCAAAAAAGATAATCAAGCAGATCGCGAAACAACCAGGCGATTAATAGCTATGAGCAAGGGTTTTTTGCTGGTTTCAATTAACCGTCACGGCCGCCATTAGGTAAAAGGAGTTCCAGAGAAGAGGTTTCGCGGGTGCCGCGGCTGGTGTAGTAAAGTAATAAACCAGCTGTAATCATGACCAATCCAACTATCAGCCCGCCCAGCTGAAGAGGGCCCACATGCGGCCGAATAAATTCCGGGCCTACATGAGTACCAATGCCAATTAGATCGGCCCAGCCTGTGGTATAAGCAAAAACGAGGCCCGTTGCCCCGAGACGAATGCCGATATCTGCCTGCAACGAACGAGGTGCATCCGCCGGCCTCAAGCTGTGAATTCGCAAGAATCCGGCAAAGGTCAAACAAGTCAGACCAATCAATAGCTGTAGCATCTGGACCATCCCAAATCCGGGAGTCAGATCGAGACCTAGTACTTCGGCTCCCAAGGCGATAGCACTTATACCAAGGCCAATAGCAAACAGAACAATACTTAAAATCCCTTCTATTTGAGTGACAAACTCCTTGTTCATTCTTGGCCTCGCTAACTTATCTTCTACAGGCGTTCCAAATGGCTTTATTCCGCTTGATGTCTTTTTTTAAGTTGGCCGCTGACTTTATAACCCAAATTATCCGATACGCAAAAACGCCACGAAAACCCTCGTGGCGCCAAATCAAATTTCTGTCGGGGCAGCGGGATTTGAACCCACGACCTCTTCAACCCCATTGAAGCGCGCTACCAAACTGCGCCATGCCCCGAATCGATTGGCATTGTAGCAGAGTGCAGGGGCAAGTGCAACCGGCCAACTCGACTAACTATCCCTCGTTTATTACCCGCGAAATCAATATCACTAGCCTGATTTTATAAACCATTCCACATAGCTTAGGTCAAAAATTGCTCAAGATACACAGCTAACAAAGCCAACAATCCTAATACAAAATTATATCCAGCGTGGATAAATATAGCCATAGTATTGCTAAAATATCGCCGCACGAGACCTAATACAATAGCTAAGAATATGACAAATAATAAGATTGGCGTAATGCCATATTGAACGTGAACTATTCCGAACAAAACGGCCGTAAAGCCAAGACCGAATACGGGTTGTAAAGCACCGCGGAAAAGTAATTCCTCTCCCACACCGGCCGCAATAGCTAAAATAAGCCACTCCCATACCGTGTCTATATTGGTCAGTAACAAGGCATTGACATCATTTAACAGCTCCGCTTGATCCTGGAAAAGCAATGCCCAAATTGCACCGGCCATTGCCTGGAGGAAGACTAGAATAAGAATCAGACCAATTCCCCAGACCAGGTGAATCGGCTTTGGCCTCGTTAGTCCGAGTCTCTGGTTGACTTCGTGCCCATTGCGACGGATCAACAATCCAACTCCGAAGATAGCGATGACTACAAAAAGCAACTCCGACAAGACAAAAAAGGCCACAGAGGTTGGGGCAACATTTTGGGCCAAGCCATCGAGCCCGCCTTGACTAAGAGTTAAAGCGCTTTGGCCCACCAAGTAACCAGAAAAGACTAGCGCCAGTGTGTGAACTGGAGATGCCGGATCAAGCGGCATTATCTTGGCCAGTACTTGGCGTACCGGTTGAATAACTGCAACCAGAGACCAAATCGCCATTAGAAACAAGATCAGGCCAAATAAGCGTATATTGTTGAGATTAGTGCCAATTTCAGTCTGAAACTCATTAATCCTTGCTTCTGATCCTAATAACAGCAAGAGGCTAACTAGAAACAGCGGCAGGTTAATCAACAACAATAACCAGCTAAAGGCTTTTTGTTCTCGCGTTCTATTTCGAACAACGAGAATATTGGCCAACATAATCAGTGAAATTGCGATAATCCCGATTGCCAAAAGGTCCATCTATACACATCCTGTAAAAGGTAACAAGACAATAAGTATAGTCGATCTTCGATGAGCGGACAGCGTCGCCAACGAGCAACAGGCTCTACAAAAAAACTGAGTTGAAGTAAACGTCTAATTCAGGCAACCTCCAACAGCTCGACAAGAATAAGGCATATGGAAGTGTTGCCCATCCTTACCTGGCACAATACAATCGAACGCATGAGCGAAGACTATCTGAAGCGATTGCGGCGCTTAGGAGTAACAAAAGGGGCTCGGGATCTGAAACCCGTTCAACCCAAAACGGCCGATGTGCCGGATGGCCTATTGGCCGAGTCAGAATCGGCAGCAATATCCAAAGGGGAAGATGACAGGTTAGCGCTTGAACTGCTTCTCCCAGGTGGGCAGATAGTTCAGAATGAAATGGGGAGTTGTTTTGTCCTTGAGCAGGTCTATCCTGCTTCATTTCGTCACGGAAAATACAAACTAGGTAATTTGCTCGGCCAGCCGGCCGGCACTGTCGCGGGCGCAATTCAAGATGCCGGCTTGCACGATCTAAAGATCAAAGACTTCCTATTCCTGGATACAGAAACCACCGGATTGGCCGGGGCCGGCACGCTGGCGTTTTTGGTAGGCGTTGCCTTTTTTGAAGAGGATTCAAAGGGCAATAGTGTTTATGTGATCAGACAATATTTCCTGCGTGACCATGGCGATGAAGCGGCGATGTTATATCTGTTAGCCCAATTGTTGGAGACAAAAGCTGGACTTGTCACGTTTAACGGCCGGTCCTTTGATGTACCCCTATTAGATACGCGCTATCTGATGACCCGCTTGGATAACATTGGCGGTGACTTGATTAGCAGCCCGCATATTGATTTGCTTCAGCCAGCCCGTCGTTTATGGAGAAGAAGGTTGGGATCATGCTCTCTTAGTTCCCTGGAAGAGCGGCTCCTTGAGGTGAATCGAGGCCAAGAAGATGTTCCCGGATGGCTAATCCCCGGATTATATCTGGACTATTTACGTACTGGTGATGCTCGCGAACTAGTACGGGTTTTTTACCATAATAAGATCGATATGCTTTCGATGGTTACGCTTGCAACCACGATTGCTAAGCTAATTGGTCAACCTGAACATACCGAACATCCCTTGGATCTAGTCAGTTTGGCTGGTTGGCAGATAAAACAGGGCCAAACGGTCGATGCAGAACGAAATCTACGATTAGCATCTGAGCATGATCTTCCTATAGATTTGTTCCACTTAACATTGTATGAGCTCAGTATGCTGTTGAAAAGAATTGGGAGGCGAAATGAGGCGGTGGATTTATGGCAACAAATCGCCGTCACATCCTTCGATGATGTCTCGGCTCATGTCGAGCTAGCCAAATACTACGAATGGCATGATATCGATCTAGAACAGGCGCAAAGATGGACAACCGCTGCCATAAATCTGGCAAATCGTTGGCAACCGGTCGAGGCGGAGATGATTTTGCCCGAACTTCAACATCGACTTACCCGGCTAGAACGAAAGCTTGACCAGCAATAACAAGATCACCGTGTCATCCTTCCAACCTGGCGGCTCCAACAATTTCAAAATATTTATCGGGGTGCTCAGCCCGTTGCTTTTGCTCTTACTTGGCTGCCAATTGTCAGAACGCTTACCTCTGCCGACACTGGTTCCCACAGCCTTTTTCATCAACCCATCTCCAACCTATATTACGGAACCGGTCCCAGCAACCTATACCGTTAACGCCCAACCATTTTTGGCCGATTCAGGCTTTTCAACTCGCGCCGCAACTTGGAGCCCTTTGCCATCCCCAAGCCCATTTCCTTCGCCGACAGCTGTAGTTCGTATCGGTAGATACCCGCAAACAATTAATGTGCCCTATCTAGATGTTCCTCCTGATATTGTCGAGTGCAATGGTCAAGGTGCTATTTTCCGCAGTCGCTTTCGGAGCAATGTGGCCGGTCCCTGGCGAAGTTATCATGCTTACTTACCGCCTTGTTATGGCCAGGACGGGCACGTCTATCCGGTCATATACCTGATCCACGGCTCAATACAGACGGACAGTCACTGGTTGGAATTGGGATTGCTTGAATATGCCAGCGAAGGCATCAATAGTGGGCGTTACCCCCCATTCATCGTCATAATGCCTTTTAGTGGTCGGTTAGGCAACATATCATCTGGTGGCAGCAACAGTATCGAAGGCGTCACAGTCAATAACCTACTACCCTTCATAGACGAAACTTTTTGTACCTGGAATGATCCGGCCGGACGTTCGATCGGGGGAATATCTCGCGGCGGTTATTGGGCATTGGAGATAGCATTCAATAACCCAGAGCTATTTGGCGCTTCTGCAGGTCACAGCAGCCATCTTCGACTGGAAACGGATCCACCCAAATATAACCCTTTAGTGATTTCTGCCGAAGCAGATCTTTCTAATATGCGTATTTGGCTTGATCGTGGCGAAAAGGATTTTTTGCGAAGTGGACAAGACCAATTACATGAAGAACTCACCAGATTGGGTATAGATCATGAATATTATGTCAATTCTGGAGGGCATAGCGACCTCTACTGGGCTAGTCATGTTGCCGAATATCTCGATTGGCATACCGTTCATTGGCCCAAGGATCGACTTGTATTACCGCCCTGCAATTGATTATCCAGATGTGGTAGAATCGCCTGCGAGATACACATGAGGCGAAGAGATGGCCAACAGAATAAGGCGACGAGCACAGGTTTTAGCAGTTGTTAACCGAAAAGGGGGCGTAGGCAAGACAACGACTGCTATCAATTTAGCTCATGGCCTCTCACGAAGATTACTGCGCCGGGTACCAGTCGAAGATTTGGAAAAAGTTTCTAATTCTGCCCGGCTTTATACGTTCAAAGAACGATATTACTACATTGAGGGTCATGTCTTATTGGTTGATTTTGATTCCCAGGGCCAATGTGCTGAAGCGCTCGGAGTCGAGCCGGGCGAAGCTGATGTTGGCGAAGTGCTACTCAACCGGCAACATTTAAGCAAAGCAGTTGTTTCAGGAGATAGAGCTACGGACGGACTTCCCCGACCCAATTTGTGGATTCTTCCCGCCTCCGATAGGCTTGAACGCGGAAAGGAAGCGCTGCAAGGACAATCAATGGCCTACTATCTGGATGGCTATGAAAATAAAGAAGAATGGCTTTTGGCATTTCTCGACCGCCAACTCGGTATGCTTCGACGTCACTTCACGTTCATGATTTTTGATTGTGCGCCAGGTTTCGATTCTTTCACTCTGGCTTTACAACGCTTTGCCGGAGAAGCGGTTATTCCGGTGAAACCTGATTATCTCAGCATGGCCGGCACAAATCAGAATATGCGTCAAGTAGATGATTTGCGACTACGCGGCATTAATATCGATATTCACACGATAGTCCCGACCTTCTTCGTAGCCCAACAGCGACTCGATCGTGATATGATCGCCGAATTGCGAAAAATACATGGCGAGCGTGTTAGTGAACCGATACCACGTAGCCAGTTGGTGGCAGAAGCACCTGGCAAGAAATGTTCGATATTCGAAATTGATCCCCGGATCGAGAATCCGGCCACGGTCGCCTATCAAAAATTGGTTGACAAGGTGTACTATGACTAAAAAAACTCAGGAAGAAAACCTAGTGTCCGATCCATTGGAGAGTGTAGCTCTCTTTGATCCCCAAGAACAGCCGGACGACGAACCTCCTGGTGAATCTGAAATTCCCAATGAACCGATTTCTCCTTTAGACACCACCGAAGTATTTTCTAGAACATCTCTGTCTTCAATTGAGGTTTGGTTTCAGGAAGCCAATCGTCGAATCGAGCAGTTGCAACGCGATCTGGCTGCAGAAAGGGAACAAAGAAAGAAAATAGAGAAGCAATTTTACCAACTAAAAGCAACCGCGGATCAGGCAGATTCGGCGAATGAGGAACTTATCAAAGAACGCGAAAACAGATTAGCCCTTGAAAGAGAATTGGCCAGAATCGAAACTGAAATAAAGCATGCTGAATCAGTTGTCAGCTCCCTGGAGGAGGAAAGGGGGGCTAGGCTGGAGCTTGAGCGTCAGGTCAGCTCTTTGCAATCGCGCGTTGAATTGTTGTCAACAGCCAGCGAAGATTTGGAAGAGGAACGAAATGCTCGTCTTGAATTGGAACGAGAAGTTGCAACCCTAGAGATGGAAGTAAAACAATCTCGAAAACTCGAGCAATTACTTACGGAAGAGCGCCAGGCCAGAGCCAATGCTCAAATGAGAGCATCAACAGCTGACGCGAAGGTTGCCCAACTCGAAGGAGAGTTATCGGGTCTCGATTCAAAACGTAAAGGTTCTTTTTGGAAACGTTGAGTAGGCATGAACAGAATTTTTTGGCGATACCTTGACCAACCAGCCTGAGTTATGGTAGACTTTCGTCATTACTAATAAAGGAGGCGTACTTGATGGCACAAGTTAAGAATCATCTTTCCGATGCTTTGTTGCGTCAAAAAGGTACGCCTGTGTAAAGCTTCTAGGCTTTAGTTTCCCCCGACTTTTGGCGGTCACGGGTGTACATACCGTGGCCGTTTTTTTATTCCCCCTCGCGAAAATGTCAATACGGCCACGTCCAGATGCGTAACACCGTGGCCGGCGTTCTCTACCAATATTTCTTATGATGTTGGCCATCGGCAATGCGTACCTAACAGAATCTATTGGCTTATATACATCAAGCGAGATAAGAGGACAATGGAACTTTCAGAAAACGAATTGTTAGATGATTACGAGATTATTGAAGCGCAGTTTCTTAATCAGAACAGAAGTTATCGGCGTCAAAAAAAAGGGGTGAAAAGAGGAGAAAAATTAGATCCGGTCACCATCCGAGCAGAGCTAACTGACTTTAACGACAACGAAAGTGACTTCGTTCCCAGCTATGCCGCCCGGCTGGATCCGAATCACGAATATCGTGCTTGGCTCATCAGATCAGTAGGCAGTTTCTACAGAGACAACCTGATTACTGATGTCAGCAGCATCGTTAAGGGTGGCAAAGAGGCTAATGTCTATTGTTGCCCGGCCAATCCTGCTACCGGCGTTGATTTGATCGCCGCGAAATTATACCGGCCTCGAATGCTTCGACATCTACGCAATGATGCCCTTTACAAAGAAGGTCGTATGACCCTCGATGAAGAAGGAAGGGAACTTCGGAAGTCGCGAGAAATGCGAGCCTTGAATAAGAAGACCCGCTTCGGAAAGCATCTTGGCTTCATGACCTGGATCGTCCATGAGTTTCAGGTTCAGAATACGTTGTACGAAGCAGGAGCAGACGTTCCGCAACCAATCGCTCACCGGGGTAATACGATCTTGATGGCTTTTATCGGCGACGAAATGATGGCTGCCCCAACTTTGAGTGAAGTGCGATTAGAAACACAGGAAGCTCAACCACTCTATAACCGTACCATGCGAAATGTCGAGCTGATGCTGTCCAACCATTTTGTCCACGGGGATCTTTCTGCCTACAACATTTTGTATTGGGACGGTCATATCACCATCATAGATTTTCCCCAGTTAGTCGATGCCCGGACAAATCGAAACGCATTTATGCTTCTGGAGCGCGATATCCGCAGGGTTAGTGAATACTTCAGTCGTTGTGGCATAAAAAGCGACCCGGTAGAGGACAGTACAACGCTGTGGGAATCATACCAAATGGGACAATTATAGGTGAAGGTTGTAGCAATTAAGCCTGGAAAATTACGACTAAACCGTCACTTTTGACCTTGGATTGGATTAATAAGCAATTACTTCAGGATTTTGACTAAAACGTGAAGAAACTTCCTGCATATTCTATTTACCTCATCACCCAAGGTAGTTTTTGGTTCTTCTTCACCACTTTTTCAACGCTCAGCGCAGTGTATCGCATACAAAGCGCTGGGCTCAATCCCTTGCAGCTAATTTTGGTGGGCACGGTCCTCGAAGGGGTTGTCTTCCTTTTTGAAATCCCAACAGGCATAGTGGCGGACTTATACAGTAGACGTCTGTCAGTAATAATCGGCTACCTACTAATTGGAATCGGGTTCATGGTAGAGGCGGCCGTTCCAATATTCGCGACAATTCTATTGGCCCAGATAATCTGGGGTATTGGGGCAACCTTTACCAGCGGAGCGGAAGAAGCCTGGCTTGCAGATGAAGAAGGCGAAGAAAATCTGGCCCATATTTATCTGCGCGGATCCCAAATCGGTCAGGCGGGAACATTGGTCGGCATCGTAGCCAGTGTCGCCTTGGGAAG
This sequence comes from Promineifilaceae bacterium (SeqCode), assembly GCA_041570685.1. Taxonomy (GTDB): domain Bacteria; phylum Chloroflexota; class Anaerolineae; order Promineifilales; family Promineifilaceae; genus UBA11865. The sequence continues at coordinate 1,911 of JBFFVR010000016.1, read as the reverse complement.
AATGGCCCTCAATTTACCTATTTTTATTGGTGGGCTGGGCATCGTTATTCTCGCCTTGTTTCTAATACTGTTTATGCCCGAAAACAATTTTCGGCCAGCGTTGGCTGGAGAACGAGGAAGTTGGCAACAAATGGGTCAAACTTTTAAACAGGGTGTGCAGGTCATTCATGGCAGCCATATTCTGACTATAATGATGGCCATTGGTCTAATATATGGCTTGTCTAGCGAAGGGCTTGACCGGCTTTGGGAAGCCCATTTGCTGGCCAACTTCGTTTTTCCTTCCGAAGGTATTCTAGAGCCCGTAGTTTGGTTCGGAATAATAAACATGGTCCAGATAACATTGACGATCGTTTTTACTGAGTTGATTCGCAGATATGTCAAGGTTGAAAATCAGTTGGTAGCCGTAAGCCTACTATTAATACTGAATATCTTGATTGTGGCAGGACTCGTGGTGTTTGGCCTGGCCCCCAACTTCGTAATCGCCGTTGGTTCGATCTGGATGGTATTTAGCCTACGCCGCACGGGCGCTCCTTTGTATTCTGCCTGGTTGAACAAAGGCTTAAAATCTGAAATCAGGGCGACGGTTCTATCGATGAGAGGTCAACTAGATGCAATAGGGCAACTAATCGGCGGCCCCATAATCGGCATTATTGCCTTACAAGCCGGGTTGCGAGCAGGCATGATTGGGGTTGGCCTCATGCTTTTTCCAGCCGTGGTACTTTATGGCCAAGCGCTGCGCTTACTAAACCAGAACGGTGAAACCGATTCCGGCTCCTGAGATGGTAGCCGGATCACTCACTGTCCAATGCCACTGAACGTGCGAATTGACGGCTGCCAATCGAGGCGAGCAAGATACTGAGCAAATAAAGTACGATAAGCGGGAGCATGGTTAGCATCATCGTAACGGGATCGATTGATGGGGTGACGATGGCGGCAAGAACCGCGATGGCAATGATGGCAATGCGCCAATGTTCTCGCAATGTTTGGGAGGTGACCAAGCCAAAGCGAGAAACAAAATACACTATGAGTGGGACCTCAAAGCTGATACCAATCCACAATAAGAATGATGTTGCGAAGCCGATATATTCTTGGCTGGTCCACTCGGCCGAAAAAATCGAAGGCATGAAATTTGATAAGAACAGGATGGCCGATGGCAACAAGATAAACCAACAGAAAGCCACCCCAATTAGGAATAGAAACGTGGCACTTGGTACGAAGACAAATACATAACGTTTCTCATTATTGTGCAAGGCTGGCTCCACAAATTTCCAGACCTGGAAGAGCATCCAGGGCATGGCAATCGCGACCCCAGCCACAAGTGAGACGCGGAAGAAAGTTTGTATCCCTTCAGTTGGACTAAGCGTCTGCAACTGCTCGCCATATGGTTCGATCAAAATTTCGAGCAATTGTTCGGCGAAAATAAAGCTGATGGCCACAGCAATTGCCAACCCGGCAACAGCCCAAGTTAACCGAACGCGAAGTTCTTTGAGGTGTCCTAGGATTGACTCGCCATCAAAAGTTTGGGTTTCTTCAGTCATCACTCAGGGTCACCGGGAATATCAAGGGCTTTGGGCAAAGATGGTTTCTCCTCGGGTGCGGGTTCGCTTTGCTCCTGGTCTGTGGAAACCTCGGATCCGTTCGCCTTTGAGGTTGAATCCGGGTTCATCGTCGACTCAGCCTCTTCAACAATTTTCTGGCCGTCGCCGCGCAGTGATTTGGGAACCTGACCTAATTCCTTCCTTAATTCCTCAACTTCTTTCTGTAAATCGCGCACGTCTTGCATCGTGTTACGAACTGTGCCATCTTCCAAACCGTCTAACTCAGCATTTAGTTGGCGCATAAATTGGCGTGACACAACCTGCAATTGGGCTGTTACCTTGCCGATTGTGTGAGCTACTTGACGAATACGAT
>JBFFVR010000015.1:0-12709 GCA_041570685.1 Promineifilaceae bacterium (SeqCode) | reverse complement strand
TGGACAGGGACCAACGAAGGAAGAGCTGGAAGAAATGGCCCGACGTTCCGGTGCTCAGTGGGCCAACAGCCCGCGCGAAGCTCGTTGGGTAAGCCGGAGAATGTTACGCCAACTGGGATTTCAACACTTAGAACAGCAGATAGGTGAACTTGTAGCTCACTTACAGAAGATGGGCATGAGTCAAAAATCTATTGAAAAATTGTTGGGTGTGGTAGATGCAAACCGCGAATCGTTAGCTGATCAAATCGCCCAGCAAGTCGGGCTTCAGGTCGCCCGCGAACGTTCCGAACGCGCCCGAGATTTGCACGGTACCGATCTGATGCATAAACCCTTACAATCTTTGACAGAGCAAGAGGCCGAACTATTGCGACAGGAAGTGCGACGCCTTGTGGCGCAGGTAAGGAGCAGGGCTGCCCTAAGACGCAAACGGGGCAATATCGGTAAATTTGATCCAAAATCCACCATTCGAGCCAATCAACGCTATGGTGGCGTGCCCTTCGAAGTAAAGTTTAAAAAGCAGAAGTTAAAACCTAGCTTGGTTTTGATAAGTGATGTATCGACATCGATGCGTCCCGTTGCCGAATTTATGCTTCGTCTAATTTATGAACTTCAAGATCAAGTTGCCAAAGCAAGAAGTTTTGCCTTCAACGCCGACATGGAAGAAATCAGTGTGACTTTATCGGGAAATCGAGCGGCGGACGCGGTTGCCGATATTCTCTACAATATTCCCCCTGGATATTACGCAACTGACCTGGGCAATAGTTTAGCCACCTTTTTTAAAGAATGGTCTGATACGATAAATGGCCGCACCACAGTTATCATCTTGGGCGATGGGCGAAACAACTATAATTCACCCCGAATCGATCTGGTCAAACGCTTACAGCAGCGAGCGAAACGACTGATATGGTTCAACCCAGAACACCGTCAACAATGGGGAACTGGTGACAGTGATATGCTCGATTATGTGCCCTATTGCGATGAGGTTTATCAAGTAAGAAATCTGGCCCAACTTTCTACGGCCGTGGATCAACTATTGGTAATGAGCTGACCCCAGGCAAAGCATCTGCCCAAGATCAGCTCAGTTTTTGGCGTAGCCTGTAACTCTTTGATTTCGGTCTAGACTTCGTCGTATTCCTCGAGAGGTAGACAAACGCAGAATAGATTGCGGTCGCCGTAGACATTGTCAATGCGCGCCACAGCAGGCCAGAATTTATTATCTTCAACCCAGGTGGCGGGAAAAGCCGCTTGTTTGCGCGAGTAGGGCCGATCCCAAGTATCAGAGGCGATCATCTTAGCTGTGTGGGGGCTGCCGACGAGTGGATTATCTTTCGGGTCACTTCGCCCTTCCTCAATTTCTCGGATCTCCTGTCTAATAGATATCAGCGCATTGCAAAAGCGCTCCAATTCTGCCAGCGACTCACTTTCTGTTGGTTCAATCATTAATGTGCCAGGCACCGGAAACGACATGGTTGGGGCGTGAAAACCATAATCCATCAAACGCTTGGCCACATCTTCAGCTTGAATCCCTGAGGTTTGTTTCAAAGGACGAACGTCGATGATGCATTCATGTGCTACTCGATCGTTAATCCCTTTGTACAACACTGGAAAATATGGATCCAAACGGGAGGCGATGTAGTTCGCACTGAGTATGGCTACCTGCGTCGCTTTGGTTAATCCATCAGGGCCCATCATGGCAATATAGGCGTGCGATATGGGCAGAATACTTGAACTTCCCCAGGGTGCTGATGATACAGCGCCGATGGCCTGTTCACCACCAACTCCGGATACATCGGGATGCTTAGGCAAAAATGGCGCCAAATGCTCGGCCACACAAATTGGCCCCATCCCGGGTCCTCCACCACCATGAGGAATGCAGAAAGTTTTGTGTAAGTTCAAATGGCAAACATCGCCGCCGAACAAGCCTGGTTTGGCAACGCCAACGAGGGCATTCATGTTTGCGCCATCTAAATAGACTTGGCCACCATTATCGTGGACGATCTGGCAAATATCGCGAATAGCTTCTTCGAAGACGCCATGCGTTGAGGGGTAGGTTACCATCAGGGCCGCCAAGTCATCTTTGTATTTGCTTGCTTTCTCGCGAAGATCTGAAACATCGATATTGCCATTGTCATCTGTTCGCACCACGATAACTTTCATGCCCGCCAGAACCGCGCTGGCAGGATTTGTGCCGTGGGCAGAACCTGGAATTAGACAAATATTGCGATGGCCTTCACCACGGCTTTGATGATAAGCCCGGATTACCAAGAGGCCTGTATATTCACCTTGCGAGCCTGCATTAGGTTGCAGCGAAACGGCCGAAAATCCCGTGATTTCGGCCAACCAACTCTCTAGCTCCGAAAAAAGTGTCTGGTAACCTCGAGTTTGCTCCAAGGGAGCAAAGGGGTGGATTTGACCAAATTCCGGCCAAGTGACCGGATACATTTCGGTGGTCGCATTCAGCTTCATGGTACAGGAACCCAAAGGGATCATCGAAAAGGTCAACGACAAATCTTTTGCCTGCAAACGATAAATATAGCGAAGTAGCTCGGTTTCAGAATGGTACTGATGAAAAACTGGATGGGTCATGAACTCCGCAGAGCGCTCGTGCGGGGCTTGATATTCTAAGTTTACCTTTGAGGCCATTTTTTCCAAGTCAAACTGACCTGAAGATGCCCCAAAAATGGCTAGAAGATCCTTTACGTCAGCGGCAGTGGTTGTTTCGTCCAGTGAAATACCAATCGAACCATCACTGCAATAACGCAGATTAATTTGCTCGGCCAACGCCTCATGCTCTAATCGCTCTTGGCTCATCGAGGCAGGATAGACTTTAATAGTGTCGAAAAATTGTTCCGAAGCTAACGAATGGCCTAGTTCTTTCAAGCCGGCCGCTAAGATCGCCGTCAACAGATGGACTCGGCGGGCGATTCGTTTTAATCCTTCAGGCCCATGGTAAACGCCGTACATAGAGGCCATTACCGCCAGAAGGACTTGGGCAGTGCATATATTACTCGTGGCTTTTTCACGACGGATATGCTGTTCGCGTGTTTGTAATGCCAGTCTTAAGGCTGGCGCGCCGGTTGTATCTTTTGATACGCCTACTAATCGTCCTGGTAGTTGGCGCTGGTATTTTTCCAAAGTAGCCATAAAGGCAGCATGCGGACCACCATAGCCTAAAGGCACGCCAAATCGCTGGCTATTGCCCACCACGACATCGGCACCAAACTCGCCAGGAGAACGTAACAACGTTAGGGCTAGCAAATCTGCGGAAACTATGGTCATTGCTCCCGCTTCATGTGCTCGTTCGAAAAACGAGTCATAATTTTCGACGGCGCCTTCAGTCGTAGGATACTGAACCAACACAGCTATTGTCTCTTCCGAAAAATCATAATCTTCATGATTCCCAACCACGACTGTTATGCTTAGCGATTCAGCTCGTGTCTTTACTACGGCGATAACATGAGGATGACACTTTTCGGATACAAAGAAGGTATTTGCCTGTGATTTTCGAGGAAGGGATCGTTGGCAGAAAGTCATAGCCTCAGCGGCCGCTGTACCTTCATCGAGCATCGAGGCATTCGCGATCTCCATTCCGGTTAGATCGCTGATCATCGTCTGGAAATTTAATAAGGCTTCAAGTCGGCCTTGAGCAATTTCGGCCTGGTATGGGGTATATTGGGTATACCAGCCTGGATTCTCCATGATATTCCGCTGGATGACCGGTGGCGTGATGCAGTTGTTATATCCCATACCGATAAATGAACGATAAACCTCATTTTGCTGAGCCAAATCCCGCAGCCTGCCCAGAATCGCCGATTCGCTGCAAGGCTCTGGCAAATCCAATTTTTCTTCTGAACGAATGACCGCAGGAACTGCTTCTTCAATCAGCTGCTCTAAGGAGTGCAAGCCCAATGCATCAAGCATCTGCTGGACATCATCATCTGACGGACCGATATGTCTATTGACATAACGATCTACGGGGTGCAACAAGATTGCGTTATCAATCTGGGGTGAGGAACTCATGATATTTCCTTTTCATCGACCAATCTAAGATGAATTGGTGGCTGTGGATTTAACCACGCTCATCGCAATAGGCGCTATATGCTGCAGAATCCATTAAGGAGTCTAATTCGCCGGCATTTGTAAGCTTAACTCGAACCAACCAGCCTTCTCCATAGGGATCTGAGTTGAGGATTTCCGGCGTGTCTTGGAGATCGTCATTAACCATCACTATCTCACCAGAAATTGGCATATATAGATCAGAGGCTGCCTTAACAGACTCGACGACGCCAAAGGTATCGCCTTCTTGAAGACTCTCGCCTTCACCAGGCAGCTCGACGTAAACGATATCTGATAAGGCATCTTGAGCATAGTCGGTGATGCCTACGATACCTTCTTCGCCATCAACTTTAATCCATTCATCGTCTTTCGTATATCGTAAATCAGCGGGTATGTTGCTCATCAAAGCCTCCTTCACTTTCAAGCGATTTGCCAATTACCCATGAGCTTGGCTCAAATATAAAAATAGAAAAGGAGACGCACAGCAAGGCATTGACTTAACATTGCAACTTGCTGGCGTCCCCTGTCGCTTAACCTGAGAGTTTCGCTGATCCTAAAACGAGGACCGGCTTGCCCCTTCGGTGCCCATTTGCGCTGTTGAAAATCGACTTTCCAGGGGTGCCCAACCATTCGGTCCTTTTGCCTGAGAGATTCACTGAGACCAACTAAGTGCCATTCAGCTTGCACCTTCGGCGTCCCTGGTAATATCCTTGAAATTGGGCCCGGTTCTCATCTACAAACGGATTGTTGATGGCGGCCGTTGCGGTCCAGAATCTGATAATTGACCAGGATTCTCTCCCGAACAGTTGTCCGGCGGTTTCCTTTATAACAATGATTGTACGCCTAGAATTAGTGCTTGGCAATATGTCTGTAAGGATTCGCGAAGAGGGCTGCCAAAGAGAATTTCAGCACTTGTCAGCGCCGCGTCATTGTACAGCTTCGAGGCTTAGTGCTTTCCGAATGCTTTCCAACGTCTGTGTTCGACCAACATGCAGGCATTCATCACCACTTCAAGACCGGCCGCCCGGGCCACATTTGCTGCCTCTTCGTTATAAATCCCTAATTGCATCCAGACGGCTTTGGCGCCAAGTTCGATTGCCTGATCGACGAACGGGGGCACTTTTTCGCTACGCTGAAATAACAAGACCAGATCTACTTCATCGGGGATCATAGCTAGTTCAGCATAAGCAGTTTCACCTAAGGCTTCATCCAGGTAAGGGTTTACGGGAATGATGCGGTAGCCCTGCTGTTGCAAATATACCGGCACATAGTATCCAGCCCTTGATTGGCGTCGAGATAAGCCAACGACAGCAATCGTTTTGGAATTTACAATAACGCGATCGATCGTGGATTCTAATTCATCTATTCCCATCTTATATCCTATCTTTATCCTTTAATTATTTACTTTCTAGTTAAACGATGTTGCCATCTGCATACCAACCAGGTTCTTGTTCGTCAGCCTGCTATACCCAAGAATTATTGTAATCGCTTTGGAATTATATCATCGTGAGCTAGCCCACGAACTGTCTATGATGACCAAAAGTTAAAACCTGCTGATGTGTGAAAGTGCTTAATGCAGCCATACGCACTTACCAAGAATGGGCAAGATAGGCTATACTTTAATGGCAAGCTACCGAACCTCTGCAATGTTTTTTTGAACATGTCGGTATTGTTAAGGAGTAATTAGATGCACAACGACTGCGAATTTTACATTTGTCCTGTGTGTTTTGCCACGAGTGTTGCTCCCGGTAGCCATCACAACCACGAAATGATCTTTTGCCAACAGTTACCCTTGGGCGATGATCAATTGAAGCCCCTACAAGATGTGCAGGGCGAACTTAAAACTCGTGCCCCCCGTTGGTTCTTGGAAGCAGTTTGGGATGAAGCCGGCATACGTTATCCTTTTAAACCTTCAGAATAGTCTTCATCCAACCATTTAGGAATCAGTTCATCTTAGGCCCAGTTACCCTCTATTTGGGCGCTAAGCTTGTATATTAGCCTCCAATTACTGGAATCAAGATTAGTATCATAGGTCATTTCGATATCGTTAAACGAACCCTTCCCAGAAATTCGAATCCCCTCAACCGGCAATGTAGCTACAAAGCCCTTGTTTCATCCTTTGCTTTGCCATAGCTAACTAATAAATCAACATGAATATTACCAAGTGCTGGGTCCCTTTTATTGCCGGCGGTTAAAAGGCCCTGGCAGAATATTTATTTGCTTATCTAGAGAAGGAATCTGCTATTCGCAATGCCAATCATAATAAGAATTTCCTTTCGATATTTTTGAGATGCTTTCATAAAGAGTATCTCTTGTCGACCTTGACCATATGCCGGCGGTACCTTCGATTGGCGTGTCCTACCTAAATCTGTCCCCTCCAAAGCGTATACAAACGCCGGGCAACATAAGTTCGAGTGACAATCTTTACTGCTGCTCGTATAATTTCATCCTATTGGAGGTTCCTTACTTTTGACCAAACTAACGAATCAGGAAGATTCAACTGGCATGTTAACTCGTCAGCAATCTAAAAACTGGCGAGAATCCATACAAATATTGACGGTTCTCTTCAAATCTCGAGTCGTCTCATTGTTGCTCCTGGCAGCAATCGGTGGTGCATTTCTTGGTGCAGGTGGTTGGCCAGGGATAAGCACCTTAGCCATCGTTATTGTTTTTGGGGGTCTTACAGCCTCGGGGTCTGCCGGTCTGAACCAATACCTGGAGCAAGGTTCGGATGCCACTATGGGGCGAACGCGTCGACGTCCGTTAGTTACCGGCGATTTGCAGCCTCAGTGGGTGTTATGGGTAAGCGCGGCGATGGTTATTATTCCGCCGCTAGTCGTCTTGCCGTTTAACCCGGCGTTGTCGTTTTGGCTTTATGTGGGGGCGATCATCTATGTTGGCCTCTATACGATCCTGCTTAAACCTCGCACTTTATTGAACATCGTAATAGGTGGGGCGGCCGGGAGCGCGGCCGTCATGAGTGGTGGTGCCACAGCCGGGAACTGGCAAGATCCGGCGGTAATGACGCTTGCTTTACTCGTTTTTCTATGGACGCCGTCGCATTTTTGGAGCCTCGCAATTCTATACCGCGACGACTACTCCCGGGCAGATGTGCCAATGCTCCCTTCACGCACAACGGTCTATCAGGCGGCCTGGTGGGTTTTACTGCATACAGGGGCGGCAAGTTTTGCTGCAATTGTATTAGCGTTCTCGCCAAGCCTGGGTCTCATTTATCTTGTCCCTGTGATCATTGCTTCTGCGGTTATGGTCGCCAGAAATATTCGCCTGATTCAGGATCCATCTCCGCGAAATGCCCGAGCGTTATTTATATCCTCGAATATCTACTTAACAATCGTTTTGGTAGCCATTTGTGTAGCCACCGTGGTGCCAGTATTCTAGGCACAAATTACACCCATTTTTGTGATAAAAAGCATAATAAATCGGGAGCTTTAGACCAGCATAACCATGTCGCATCTATTGCTATTTTTTCACCTGTAATTCACTGATTTTGCACGCCTAAAACCAGGTGAATCTCCTTGCACGGCCATTGTGATTGTGTTAGTATCTTTGTTGAACCCTGCTGTGTGCGTGATGGGCTTCCCGCGTTGAGCCAACGCTTCAGTTATAGGGAATTGATATGCGGCGAGGGGATGTAGTAGCGCCCGCAAGGCAGTAACCTCCCGATAGAATTCCCACCTGCATTGGCAGGTCCCAACAAAAGAGGCACACACGGCATGGCGGGGCTGTATTTTTGGAGCGTTTGGTGGTTCTGAGCTCTCGGTGCCTTAACTCTTTTCCTTGTTCGTGGTATGGATTTGCCTAGGTAATTTATGAGCTGTTGAATCGGCCGATTAGGAAGTATTGGAATATCGGTGTCCCGGCAACTAACCCCCAGAAGCTCCTTACACCAGTTGAATAACATGATGAGCCTCTGATTAAGTATCAGGGGCTTTTGTTTACTGAGGAAAAGTAGAAATGGTTCGTGAGCGTATTGCTGACGATATATACGTGTTTACAAGCCGTCGCTACGCCCAGGTGACGGCCGGCGCGGTGCTAACTAAGGAAGGGGTCATATTAATTGATACCCTCTTCTATCCGGACGAGACCCGTGACATCAAGCAGTTTGTAGAAGCGCGTTTAGGCCTTCCCGTGCGCTATATCGTTAATACGCACTATCATGCCGATCACACTTTAGGAACGTGTTTGTTCCCAAAAGCCCAGGTTGTAAGCCACGCCAGATGTCGCGAGCTATTAGATACTGCCGGGCGTGATGGCTTGGAACAAATGAAATCCCAGTCGCCTGAATTCGAGGATGTTGAGATTATCTTGCCAACCCTCATCTTTCACACCGGCCATTTAAACGTTCACCTTGGTGGTAAGACGGTCCGCTTGAGCCATACGCCGGGACACAGCCCTGATTTGATAAGCGCTTTGGTCGTAAACGATAATATATTGTTTGCATCCGATACGGTGATGCCTGTGCCTACCATTTTTGACGGCAGCTTCAAGGATTTAAATGAAACCCTGCAGAAGATGTTGGAGATGAAGGTCGATACAATGGTAAGAGGGCATGGCGAAGTGATTTTACGAGGTGAAGTTCAAGATTTGATACAGTCAGATCTGGCCTATCTCGAGAGCATCAGGGAGGCTGTCGATAGCATCATCAATACGGACGATCCTATGGTGACATTGGAAAGCATCACCATCGAGAGTTGTGGTAAATCAAGGATTCCTTTAAACGGTTTCGTTAGCGATCTCCACCAGGCCAATCTTCGCAGGCTACATCAAGAAATGAAAAACGGTGAATCGTAGGCGCAAAACAGTTATAGATAACCGATGCTTTGAACAACTTCTGATGATTTTGCCTTACTCTGGGCTCAACAGGGTAATTTTTCCTGGCAAGATTTCATACTGAATATATTTGGCGGCTTCGGCTATCACTTCGCCGTCAGCGTGAATTGGGGTGCCAGGTTCGCTTTCAACGGTCAATTGACTTGTACGCCCATGTGTTATTCGCCTGTGGCTATAGTGGGAGCCATTTAACAAGCGAGGCACAATTGTTAATACCTCCGGCTTGGGCATTTTAGGGGCAATCACGATGTCAAACAAACCATCGTCCACCATAGCTGTGGGGGCCATTATGAACAATCCTCCGGTTCGTGGACTGTTGCAAACAGACAACAGGAAGATGGGTCCTTCATAACCGCCATCATCCCAGCTGATTTGCATTTGCCAGGCGCGCAGCTTCGTCAAGGCAATTACGGTAGCAACAATATAGCGGATGGTTCCAGAGAGCCTGGTGAGTTTCACATTCTCGATGGTGACAACGGGTTCCATCGCAAGGGCACAATTGTTTCCGAAATAATGAACGATTCCATCGGCTGTTACTTGACCGGCATCGATCTGTCGTGTATGACCGGCCGAAATCACTCTAACACAATCTTCTATGGCTCGCGGTAATGCATTCATATCGTTGAAGTCATTGCCGGTGCCTATCGGAAGAACACCCAGTGGTTTAGTCGGTTTGTTGCCAGCTGCCTCAATCAGGCCATTCACGACTTCGTTGACGGTGCCATCACCACCAGCAGCGATGACAGCATCAAAGCCATCGGCCGCCGCCTGAAATGCTTCACTCTTCCCTTGGCCAGGTCGATCAGTCACTGCCAGGTCATAGTCCAATCCGCTTTCAAGGAAAATAGACTCTATGACGGGCAGACGTTCACGGGCTCCCCAGCGACTAGCATAAGGATTAAGTATTATTTTTACTTTCATTTGGCTTCGAGTAAGTGAACCTCGTCCAATTCATTGCTTCGACGAATTCCATCTAACAGTTGCCAGACTCCAGGCAATGAAGAATCGATAGCTATTTTTGCGAACTGTGAAATTACGACCGGAACTTGTGGGATGAAGAAACTGTTTCGCTGCCGGTGCTTCTAGTAAGAATGCCGTAACGTCCTAATATTGATGCAGTTTTATCTGTGCGGCTTTGCTCAAGAAAGTCGATATCCACCAAGACGTTTCTGCCGATCTGCTTGATTACTCCTACTAATAATAACTTGCCCTAGATCTAGGGCAAGTTCACTTTTTGCAGGTTATGGTGTTTACTCAAACGTGCGGGCGTCAATGATATTTGATTGACAGCTACCTGTGATCTCTGCCGGCGAAAAATTCTCCTGCTATAGATCAACGAAATAGGCATTAGCCGCTTGGTCGAGTAGTTCTTTGGTCAAGCGCGGTTCATTGCCTAAGTAACTGCTAATATCCAGTATCTGATCGATGATATCCCGGGGATGGCTGCCGCGTACCTTGCGGCTTTTTTTGATATAGTGTTCTTGGATCAAATAGCGGACAGCTTGTTCATCGAACGGAATCCCACGATGTTCACACATGATCTGGAATATTTCACGGTATTCGTCAAAGGAAGGCGAAATAACCTCGACCTTATGGCGGATGCGCCTTAAGAACGCTTCGTCTACCAAGTCACCCGGAGGCAGATTAGTGCAGAAAACGAGCAGAACGGCGAAAGGTACTTCAATCTTTTGACCGGTATGAAGTGCCAGGAAATCGATATTCTTTTCCATGGGGACGATCCATCGATTCAATAAATCACGGGGTCGGATCTGCTGCCGGCCGAAGTCATCAACGAGGAACATGCCGCCATTGGCCTTCATCTGGAATGGGGCTTCGTAGTATTTGTTGTTCGTATCATAAACCAGGTCAAGCCCTGCCATAGTAAGCTCACCACCCACCATGATGACCGGTCGTCTGATCTTTAACCAACGCCCATCATGTTCAGCCGAGGCCCCTAATGGTCCTTTTCGTTTTTGGCCCTCATCCTCCTTTATGGCCACGTGATTGATTTCATCATACATCTTGATGATTTGACCGTCGACATCAATCGCGTACGGGATGTACATATCATTTCCCAAAACCATCCGACCAATCCCTTCAGCTATGGTCGTTTTGCCATTACCGGGTGGGCCATATAGGAACATCGACTTTCCGGAATTAACAGCCGGTCCGATTTGCCTAATCAATGACTCGTTTAGCACGAGATGGGACAATGACTGATGCATCATTCGAGGATTTACCCGAAGTTTGCGCGAGCCTTGTGCATGTACAGAAGCGATGTATTGATCCCAGGAAACGGGAGCAGCACCAATATAAGCACTGCGATCCATCTGTTCTCTGGCTCGTTCTGAGCCCTTTGAGGTTATAACATATTCAAAGGATGAAGCAGCCAAGCCAGTCGATCCTTTGACCTCGCACATCTGCTCTTGTCTCAAAAACGACAGGACCGGATAAATCACGGCCTGGAACGGTAGCCGCAATTCCGCCGCAATACTTCCCCCGGTTATCTGGCCACGAACATACATGATTTTCAGAGACATGTCGGCAAGAAAGCCTTGAGTAAGTCCGGTGTCGGCAATATTGCTGACTGGTGGCGGTTGCCATCCTTCCGTTCTCTCAAAGGTTGTAGCTGAAGCAACCTCTGCTAATGCCATAGTTCTACCTCCGTTTTTCTCGGGTACCAGATTCTGCACGAGACATCCTACTGTAACCAGTTTATTATACTTCAAATCTAGCGTCATTTATCGGTAAATGCAGCAAACTAGTATAAAGGTACTGTTTAACAGACCCTCTTTATCAAAATAGTCTTGAAAATCGACAGACTTGTCGAGTTAAAAAAGAGAGAAAACGGCTATCTGATCCCCCCTGATAGCCCAAGTATTGTTGAGAGGAATGCCTGAGTTGCAGCTCGAGCGGAATACCTGAAATGAACGTCTTTACCGGTTACCCGTCAAGCAATCTATGATGCTAGTTCCAACGTGATCACAATCCGCTTGGCTTCCGGTTTAATGGCTCTCACTAAAACGTGATCGCCCGGCTCAAAATTTTCCTCCAACCAGTATTGGACTGTAGGTGACAAGACGATACGTGCCTGGTCATTCGGCACCAACCGCCAAACAGCACACCTTTCATCGGTTTCGGCGCCGTAATGGACCGTTACCTCTCGAGTTTCCGTCCTGGCATTCAAAGCAAAGAATGGCCAATGTTCAGAGGTTAAGTTGATAAAGCCCCGGCGGATATGCAAAGATTTTAGTTCGCTGGCGTATGTAAATTGTTCTAAGCTGGCGGCATTAGCCGCTGAAGTAATTTGAGTATCGGCTACCGTCGGTTTTGCTTTGACCTTTTTCTTCGCTTTAGCCGCCTTTTTGCTGCGCTTTTTGCCTGAAAGAAAAAGGGCCAGTGGCATTAAATGCTGAATATCTTCTGTGGCTGCTTTTAATATCGCAGTCCTCATTGCCGCTACCTTCTCAGAATTTTTTCGATGACTAACTGAGATGGGAACCACCCACTTATCCTCACTATTAAGGAAGGAGCCGCGGGCGATGATGTTAATGATCGTATCCATATCGACAGCAGTGGCTTTATCCTTAAACAAGTCTTGATAATGAATGGCGGCATGCTTCTCTTCATCATATTCCATCTGTTGGATTCGAAGATTCCAATCTGGTCCAAGAGAGGCTAATAGCCCGAGTAATGTCTCAGGCTGCTTTTCTGCTATCTTGTAGGAATTTACAAGAGCCTTTTTATTGCTAACCGCCATGCTTGGCGCGATCGTGGCGCTGGCTGCCTGCGGCCGGTCCGA
>JBFFVR010000014.1:0-13086 GCA_041570685.1 Promineifilaceae bacterium (SeqCode) | reverse complement strand
CTTACCTGTGCTAGGAAACGTTTTGTTTCAGACCGATGATGGACGCCTAAAACTGTCTGCCACCAATTTAGAGATTGGAATAACGTGTTGGATAGGTGCCAAGGTGGAGCAGGAAGGTTCGATCACGGTACCGGCAAAAACTATAAACGACCTCGTGAATGCCATGCCTGCTGAGAGGGTTGACATCGTATTGGATGGTGAGAAGCAGCAAGTACATCTAGCATGCGCTCGAACCGAGGCTAACATTAAGGGTATCGACGCTTCTGAATTTCCGCTGGTACCAGAATCTGATGAAACCAACCGACATCAAGTTGAAACTGAATTATTCAAAACAATGATTAACCAGGTCGCCTTCGCAGCAGCAACCGACGATGCAAGACCGACACTTACTGGAGTATTGACTCGAATTGAGGATGGCCAAATAACCATGGCTGCAACCGATGGTTTTCGTTTGTCCGTAAAAAACTTTGAAATCCCTGATGTAGCAGGTGAACCGATCGAAGTTGTTATCCCGGCACGAGCCCTTGCAGAATTAGCAAGAATCGCAGAGGAGGATTCCGAACAAATTTACATTACGATGCCGGAAGGACGCAACCAGGTCATCTTCGATATGGATAATGTGGTCTTGGTTTCCCAATTGATTGACGGTAATTTTCCAGAATACCATCCGGTAATTCCGGAGAGATATTCGACTCGCACGGTGTTAAATGCGGGTGAATTTGCGCAAGCCTGCAAGATGGCGGAAATTTTTGCCCGTGAAGTCAATCATACAGCCAGGGTTCGTATTGAACCCGGGAATGAGTTGATGCCCGGTTATGCTACGATTTCAGCGACCAGCAAAGAAACAGGTGACAATGTTGTCCAAATTGATGCTGATATTCAGGGAGAAGAGGTAGAGATTGCGTTCAACGTTCGCTACATGAGCCAGGTGTTAAATGTGATTGATTCGGCTCAAATCGCTTTGGAGACAACCCGTCCGACCGAGCCCGGGGTCATTAGACCGGTCGGAGATGATAGTTACCTACACATTATCATGCCAATGCAGTTTGGGAGATAACTACAACAAAAGGTTATTTCACTAGGCAATCTGCATCACTGAAATATTCCAATCTAACTATTTGCTTATCACAAAGACTCCAAGACTTTGTGATACAGACTATCGGCGTGCAGGTCATCGAGCGTATGGCAAGGTGCTGAAAGGTTTTCGGCCAACAGCTTCGCTAATCCCTGATCAAAAGCTGCATGTTCCATATTGATTACAACTGATCGCACACCGGCATCCCGAATTAACTTGGCGATTCGATGAGCTTCTTCTTGAGGTGGCAAATCGGTCATGCTTACATTCCCCGCACCATCAGTTAGCAGAATCATGAGAGGCATTACATCTGGGTGGACATTAGACTCTTTGCGAAATACGTCGTAAGCTGTCAGCAAGCCAGCTGAAAGTGGTGTTTTTCCTCCAACGGCTATATCTGCTAGTGCCTCCTTGGCTAATTGAACAGAATTGGTCGGTGATAATACCAACGTAGCCTCATTCTTGTTAAACACAACCAAACCTACCCGATCTCTCCTCTGATAGGCGTCGGTTAGAAGCGACATGATAGCCCCTTTTGTTGCTTCCATGCGCTCAGCGACAGCCATGCTCCAGCTCGCATCGACGACAAAAAGAACTAGATTTGCGGAGCGACGGACACGCACTTTCTCTCTTAGATCACTTTTTCGTAGAGCGAGGGCAGTTTTTGATCGATCTCGATGGATCTGTTTTGGTGCTGCAGCCCGCAATGTAGCATCGAACGCTAGGTCAGTCACTTTTCCTTTTTGTGGAATACGGGCTTGAATATATCGTCCCCTCTTACGATCGGTTTTCGTTCGCGAACGCCGGCCGGCCGACTGTCGAGTCAGTCGGTCGAGCTTCGTATCAAGGCGTCTTGTACTGAACTCCTCCGTGGAATTTATCTTTTGGCCTCCCTCCCACCAATGACCTTCCTGAGGCGTGCCAGGCACAGTTTGTGGTCCAGCTTCAGTTTCACCAACCTCTGTTTCTGAGGCCTCGGCTCCTTCGCTATCTATACTTTTTTTTTACTAACCGGACTTTCTTCCGTTTCTTCGGCGTCTTCAGCCAATTCCCCGCCGGTAAATTCACTTTGGACCTGGTCGAGTCTTTCTTCGAGTTCGTAGGCTGATACCGCAGAATCTTGGAAGGGTCGAGCCTTTATGCGATGAGGTAACGCCAGTTCAGCTGCGAGAATGATATCGTCATCGGAGACAGCATCACGACGATGAAACGCGGCGTGGGCTTGTGCTCCTCTAAGAATCACTAAATCCGCACGGTGTCCATCCACTTTCATTGAAGCTGTTAGTCCAGCTATCGAAGCCAAGTCGCGACGAGAATAGCGGATATTGTTTAGGCGCTTTTTTGCCTGAGCAATTTGTTCAGTCAGCTGCGTCTCTTTTTCCGCCCATTTCTCATAAAATGTATCTGGATCACTTTCGAAGCTCACTCTTCGTTCCATTATTTGCATTCGTTGTGCGGGATCGAGTAAGCCCGTGATATTAACAGCGAAGGCAAACCGATCTAATAATTGTGGCCGCAGATCACCTTCTTCCGGATTCATAGTGCCAACTAAAATGAACTTGGCCGGGTGACTAAAGCTAATTCCTTCCCGCTCGACAACATTTACTCCCATCGCCGCTGAATCCAGTAATAAGTCCACGACATGATCGTCTAGAAGATTAACCTCATCTACGTATAGTAATCCCCGGTTAGCAGATGCAAGAACTCCCGGCTCGAATTGTTTTTGGCCTTTTTGAATAGCTTTCTCAATATCTAACGTTCCTACGACCCGATCTTCAGTGGCGCTTACCGGCAAGTCAACAAAAGAAGTCTTACGAATCACAGATTGAAGCGATCCATCAGCATGCCGTACCCGACAATCATCACACCATTCATTAGGTCTGAAAGGATTGCATCCAAAATGACAATCAGAGATCACCTCGATTTCAGGCAACAAGGCGGCAAGGGCGCGAGCGGCCGTGGATTTGGCAGTCCCTCTTTCTCCTCGAATTAGAACACCGCCGATTTGTGGGCTGACAGCGTTCAGTATTAGCGCCCGTTTCATTCTTTCTTGACCGACTATTGCGGTAAATGGAAATATCGCTCGAGACATTCATGTACTCCGGTTCAATTACTCGAGGTGATTATACTGGAACGTACCGGTCTAACCAACTGAAGCGAGGGCGTTTTTAATCAAGATGCGCCGTCATTGCGTAGATACCAATTATCCCTTTTCTTGAATCAGACAGCCATATATGATCTTCATGCCAGGCCAAACCTGTAGGTAAGAATTCAAGCCGGTAATGGGCCAAAAATTGACCATTTTTCGGGGATAGTTGAGCTAATTTGAAAGTTCTTTCCTTGCTTACCCATGTGAAGTTGTCTGCTCTTGAATCATATTTCATCTTATCAGGGTAGCTAATCCAGATATAGCCATTATCAATATCGATAGCGGTTGTCGCTACAGGCACCTGGATCGATTTGTTTGAGTTACCCGACTCGGCATCAATTGCAAACAAAGTGCCTTTAGCCTGTAAAATCACCCAGAGTTGCAAACCGTCCCAAGCAACATCTGTGAGTCTTGAACCCTCCGACAAAGGCAACGTCAGATCAAAGTCAAGCGTTTCAGGGTTGATGCGCTGGAGCCAATCTTCGTCCATCCTAGTCTGCCAGAGGTTCCGGCCGTCCCAGGTAAGTCCACTAATGACGCCTGGACATCGTAGCGAATTAACGATCTCGCCATTTTCAATTGATATTTGATATAGCTCGCCTGAAGCGTAGTCGTTCAACCAAATATATTGCCCGGCCAAGGCGAGCCCGGCAGGGGATGATTTTGGAATTCTTAAAGTATCGACGAGATATAATTCGTTTTCCACTTGGGTTTGCCTTTTTCATCGATTAAATGAATTTGATTTACGCAAACATTTGAAACTTGATTGTTTGTATTTCTAAGATCCCGACGAATGCTTTTTGGCCAATGGTCTCCTGATTAACCTTATGATATCGTGCGGCCGACGGCAGTAGCAATTGCTTTCATCTCAATTACAAGATCGGCAAAGCGTTTTGGTTTTAACGACTGTACACCATCGGATAAAGCCTGATCAGGCCGGGGATGCACTTCGATTATCAGACCGTCAGCGCCTGCAGCGACACTGGCTTTGGCGGCCGCCGCTACATATTCCCATTTTCCAGTTGCGTGACTAGGGTCCGCGATAATCGGCAAGTGTGACAACTGTTTAACAACCGGAATAGCATTTATATCAAACGTATTGCGAGTATATTTTTCAAATGTTCTAATGCCACGTTCGCACAACATAACCCGAGTATTTCCATGACTCAATATGTACTCAGCCGACATCAGCCATTCCTCCATTAGGCTGCTCATTCCACGTTTTAGTAACACAGGATGTTGCGACTTTCCTACGGCATGTAGTAGAGCATAATTCTGCATATTTCGGGCGCCGATTTGAAGAATATCAGCGTATTCTGATACTAGATCCACCAGTCCAGGTTCCATAACCTCAGTAACGATTGGCAATCCGGTTTGTTCCCGGGCTTCAGCCAGATACCGGAGTCCTTCCTCGCCGAGTCCTTGAAACGAGTACGGCGAAGAGCGAGGTTTAAAGGCACCTCCTCGCAATACATGAGCTCCAGCTTCTTTAACGGCATGAGCCGTTTCAATAACTTGTTCCCTGCTTTCAACCGAACAGGGGCCAGCCATCAAGAGTAGCTGATTCCTGCCCACCTGATGATTGCCAATAGGAAAGGTTGTACCTGATGGCTTGAAATCTCGACTCGCAAGTTTAAACGATGCCAGGATTGGCACACAGCGCTCCACATCGGCCATCCGTTCAAGCTGATCCCTTTCTATAGGCCGGCCATCACCAATTACCCCGATAATCGTTCGCTCTTCACCCTCCGACAAGTGTACTTTGAATCCGGAATCCTCAATGCGAGCGATGACAGCCGAGATATTTGCCATCTTTGCCTTGGCTTTCATTATTACAATCATCATTTTCGCTTCCTAGTGGCAAATGAATTGGATGTGGAAGGCAATAAATAACCTGCACCCATTCCACGCTTGAATTATCTACTCAATGATCAATATCCATCTTATCGAAATTTATGGCGGCTTCAATTTCTTCAAATGGTATTGGGGGTAGATCTTTGCGATCTGGTCGCAGGTTTTTGGCTCCATGAATATAAACGTGCACGATTTCTTTAGGCGACTTTGGCGTATTCCAATGTATTAGGATACGAAGGCACCGGTCTAGCCCTTCGGGAACCTCCATCTCATGTCCGCAAAGTAAGGCGACGTCATACCATCCCAATTGGCGAGCAGCCAAAGCAGGATAGGTTGCGTTAAGATCCCGAGTTGTTGTGAATATTGCACTCGCAACGTCATCACCATCGATATCGTTGGCACGCATTAGGATAAATAACAACTCTCTAGTTGCGCGCAAAATCGCTTCGGGCGTGTTCTCGTCAACCGTTGTTGCGCCACGAATCCCGCGACATCGATAGGTCAAATTCTCTTTTTTGCTTGAAACATCACCATTATCGGATATCGGTGTCATTTGGTATCCACCTCTGAGATTTTGGGCCAGAAACAAAAAAAGACGCGACTTTCATGCCGCGTCTGGTCGAGTATTAATGAACTGATGGTTTTCTAAAAGTTCGAAACAACTCTCCCAAGCGGCAGCGCCGTTATGCTAAAAAAGAAATATTGCTTGGAGCTAAAGTATAAACCGTATGGCAGCCTCATGATTACGGCATAATAACATTTCGGTATATTACCGTCAAATAATTCCGTCGTCTCCTCAAGAATATTCGATGAGACAAAAAGCTATCTATGGCGTAGGTGTTGGGACAACTTCGAAGGGAAATTCATAGCCTACGATTGAATTTACGATGGATGTGTACATTTCGACAATTGTCTGGCTGCTAGTGAAGTACCCACTCAACATTTCCTGAAGCAGTGGAGCTAGAATCAGATCTTCATATAACACGGTCATCAAACTTCCCTGATTTTGCTCGAAAGCCCATCTGTCAGCGGAAGCAACATCTGCACTCAGCATTTCGACTAATTTGCCATCTAGTAGCTCCTTGATGTTTTCTGATTCAGGAGTCAATTGCATTTCAGCCCAGGATTCAGAATACTGGTCTGGCTGTGAACTGGTACCTCGTCTCATGGGTATCTTACGTTCTGGATTTACACTTATCCAGTCTAAGTAGCCTTCGCCAAACCAAAAGTTGACAAAAGACTTCGTGATCTCAGGATCGGCCGCTTTCGTTACGCCTAAGGCGGTAATGCCCGCAAATTCCTCCGAGGAAGCGAATTCTCCGCTGCCAGTAATTTCGGTTACGAAGCCGCTATTGTTTAAGAGATAGTCCGGGGTGAGACAATCATCGCAAGTGGGATAGTTGGCCTCTATGAATCCAGCGATTATAGGAATCGAAGCGGGCGATGTTACTATCATTCCGGTGCGGCCTGTCAGATATGCATTCAAGGCACTCACGTCTGTTTGAAAACCTATCGGGCTGTATTCGTTAACCAAAAACCGATAATATTCCAGCGCCTCTAAACATGCTGGGTGCAGAATCGATATTCTGCCAGATTCTTCGACCAAGTCGCAGCCATTTGCAAGTGCAAAATGCTCAAAAACTTGTTGGGTGGAGATCAAATCTGATTCAGTAGGCACGACAATTCCCGAACGTGATTGCTCTGGATCATGAATCCCCTCGGCCGCAGCTACAATGCTTTCATATGTATTTGGCTGAGAGAGACCAAGCTCCTGAAGCCAATCTGACCGATAAATCAACAATTGTTTCCATCCATCGCTTGGAAGCGCTGCCACTTGCTGGCCTGATGGATCGATCTTTAGCTTCTGTAATCCATCTTCATAAAAAGAATCACGACCCAATTCATCTAGCCATATCGTCGCTAGCTCAACATCGAGTATGCCAGCCTCGGCCCACCCAATGCTGAATTCGGTTGGATGAAGGATCAAATCAGGTAGCGTATCCGAAATAACTGCCGTCTGAACCAAATTCGGCAACAAATCAGGCGAAACGAGCTGCACTTCCGCTTGTATGCCAGTACGGTCAGAAAATGAATCCGCCATTCGGTTCAGCAACATTTGATGTTCGGGAGAGGTTTCATTTACCCAAATGGAGAGAATGTGGTTGTTATCAAGTCCTTCAGGCGTATTGCCTCCATCACTGATCGAGGAACCGAGCGTAGGTGTCGGTGCGAATGAAAATAATGGGGTGGGTAAGGCGGTTGGCAAAATTTCTTCGCTAGCTTCTCTTGTCGCAATCCTTGGATTATTTATGATATCTTGACGGCAACCCATAACCATTACCACTCCAGTTAATACGACCATCAACGAGAGTATGTTAGCCAGCCTGGGCCAGCGTAATTTTGATTCAGTTTTGATTAGCTCATTCACGAGAGGTAGGCCTAAAGCAGTCCATTATTCATTTCGTAAATTACTCTTAATCCGGTAAGCGTTAGCCATGGCTCTATGTGGTTTATGACATTAGTGTACGGAGTGATCTTTTCGATTAAACCTCCAGTTCCAATAACTGTGATATTGGGAACGTCGAATTCATTCTTAAATCGTCGAACCATGCCTTCTATGAGGGCAACATAACCGAAAATCAGGCCAGACTGCATCGCATGGACTGTATTTCGCCCAATTGCATTTGGGGGAGCTTCAAGGGCTACACGACCAAGTTGGGCTGCACGCTTGGCAAGAGCTTCGGCAGCCAACTCAAGTCCAGGAGCAATAGCAACGCCAAGAAGATCGCCGTCAGCCGTGACTGCATCGAAGGTGGTCGCTGTACCCATATCGATTACAATGCTATTCTCAGGGTACAGATGGTACGCTCCTGCAGCATTTACAATTCGATCAGCGCCGACCTCAGCTGGATTCTCCGTCCGAATTTTTATGCCAGTTGTAGTGGAAGAGTCCACCAGCAACGTAACCTGATCCAAATATTCACGGCAAACTTCGACAAACGTGTTGGTTAATGGGGGGACAACACTGGATAACACAGTAGCTGATATATTTTTCGAGGCCTCCGCTTCTCGCAATAAGCTTTTTAGATAAACGCCATATTCATCGATCGTTCGATCATGAACTGTCCGCAGCCGCCACTGTTCAATCCAATTGTGTCCATCCCATAGACCAAGAGTAATTGTTGTGTTTCCAACATCCATGGCTAATAACATGGGATCGATTTTAGCTGACAACAAATATCAAGGCCATGCTTCAAATCGGATATAATCTCTTCTTGCTGGAAGAAATGGATGAGGTAAACTTCTGAAGGGGCAGGAGCATGTGTCAGAAGAATCCAAAAGAATGAGCCTCTATGATGACTCTTCATTTCATATGTGTTATGCCAAGTTGACCATAAAAACGACTTGCAAGTAATAATCACCAATCAGGAACCTTACAATATGGACCTTGCCGAAAATATACCGATTGTTGATGGACATAATGATACATTGCTGAGACTCTACCAGGCTGATCCAGTCGCCATTGATGCCTTTTTTAGTGGAGGGAATCTGGGACATTTTGATCTGCCAAGAGCCGTTAAAGGTCAATTTGGTGGCGGTTTTTTTGCCATATTTGTTCCTGCAAAAAAGGATCATTCAAATCCAGCCGGATCTAAAAAAAAAGGTCAGGCTAGAACGTCTGATTGGGATTCATCTGATCATATTCCGTTAGATTACGCTCAAAATATAACTGCAGATATGTTTGCACTTTTGCGGGGGCTCGAAAATGAGGCCGAAGGGGATTTTAATGTTGTAGTGACGGCCGAAGAGTTAGATGCATGCTTGAGGAATGGAGCTGTGGCTGCCATCATTCATATAGAGGGGGCTGAAGCGATCGATCCTGATTTAAGTAATCTTAGTGATTACTATGATGCAGGGTTGCGATCCATTGGAATCACGTGGAGTCGAGCAAATGCTTTTGGTCATGGAGTACCATTTGCATATCCCAGCTCGCCTGATATTGGTCCTGGTCTAACAGACGCAGGACGCAATTTAGTCAATACCTGTAATCAGGCTGGAATAATCATCGATCTGTCGCATCTAAACGAAAAGGGATTCTGGGAAGTTGCCTCGATTTCTGACAAACCTTTAGTAGTTACCCACGCTAGCGCACACGCCCTATGCCCGGCGAGTCGTAATCTGACAGACAGGCAACTTGAGGCAATTGCGGAAAGTAATGGCATAGTAGGCATCAATTTTCACGTCGGTTTTCTTCGTGCAGATGGGCAAAATGATCCTGATACCCCTATCAGTGACATCGTTCGCCATGTAGACTATATTGTAAACAAAATCGGGATCGAACATGTGGCTTTTGGATCGGATTTTGACGGTGCTACCATGCCTAACTCATTACAAGACGTTGCTGGTTTCCCAAAACTAGTGAGTGCATTGGAAGTTGGCGGTTACGGTATCGATGAATTAAAAAAGATAGCTCACCAAAATTGGCAACGCGTAATTGGTGATACATGGCTATCCTGAAGATCATGAGTTGTTATTAACGATTGCTTGATGCATATGGCAATCAAAATGAGCACCATCATCGAATAGCATAATCGTATTCTGCTGTAAAATTTGTAAACAGGAGCACTATATTTGCGCCCAACAACCGGGCGAACATCTATATTCAGAATCTCCCAAAACGAATGTAAAGGCGAATGACATTTATGACTAGTCAATTTACTAAACCAAAAAACTTGGATCTTCATCATCGTATCGTAGGCTATGATAAAAAAGTGCCACTCTTGGACGGAAGTATGGTGCGTTATGTCAATCTAGATAATGCCGCCAGCACGCCGGCTTTACGTGATGTAACAGCTACCATCGAGCGCTTCATGGATTACTACTCCAGCGTTCATAGAGGTACTGGCTTCAAGTCACGGGTTAGTACAGCAGCTTATGATCAAGCTCACGAGATCATCGCCGGGTTCGTTGGCGCTGATCTCAATTCAAATACCGTCATATTCGGAAAAAATACGACGGAGGCCATTAATAAACTTTCATATCGTTTTCCCTTAGCGAAGGACCAGGTAGTCGTTTGTACACAGCTGGAGCATCATTCAAATGACTTGCCTTGGCGCCGTCGAGCTCAAATGGTGCATGTGAAGGCAACACCCGAGGGAAGATTTGACGAAGATGATTATGATCGGGTATTGGCGGCATATGGGGACAGAGTGGGCTTAGTTGCCGTTTCGGGCGCTTCGAATGTCAGCGGCTATATTCAGCCGATCCATAGATTAGCTAGGAAGGCTCATAAGGTGGGAGCGAAGATCCTAGTTGATGCTGCCCAATTGGCTCCACATCGACAAGTTGATATGAAATCAGATGATGATCCCGAACATCTAGATTTCGTGGCTCTATCGGCTCATAAGATGTATGCGCCATTTGGAACCGGGGCTCTGATTGGTCCAAAAGAGGTGTTTATGCAAGGGCCTCCAGAATATCCGGGTGGCGGTACCGTTGATGTCGTGACCTTGGATGAAGTGCACTGGGCGGGCATGCCTGATCGAGATGAAGCCGGAAGTCCCAACGTCGTTGGAGCGGTGGCAATGGCCGCTGCCGCAAAATCGCTAATGGATATCGGCATGGATCAAATCGCGGCTCACGAAGAGCACCTTGTTTCATATACACTCACCCAACTTCGTCATATTCAGGGGCTACGTATATTTGGTCAAAGTGATCCTTCCAAAGCCCATGAGAAAGTAGGGGCGATTCCATTTGACCTGGAAGGGTTATCGCATTTCCTCATTGCTGCTATTTTGGGGTATGAGGGGGGTATTGGTGTTCGTAGCGGCTGTTTTTGTGCTCATCCGTATGTTGTACATTTGCTGCAGTTGAAACAAGAAGTTGCGGATGATTGGCGCCAACAAATGTTGGCCGGTAATAAATCAAATATGCCGGGTCTTGTTCGGATTAGTTTTGGTTGCTACAACACAATCGAAGATGTCGATCGTCTATTAGAGATGCTGGAACGCTTGTCAAAAGGGGATTATCAGGGAGATTATGAATTAATTGCTGAGACGGGTGAGTATTTGCCGCTTGGTTACAGAGATCCGTTCGAAGATCACTTTTTGCTCGAGGCTATACACTAAGATCAATGTAATAATGATGATTTTGTTTAATCATTTCCTGTGAAAAAATGCGAGAGAATGATTGGCGCTACTATGAGTGATGATCCTACATATACACGGATGGTTGAACGCTATCGATCAGGTAATGTGCCTTGGGATCAGCCTTTACCTCCTCCTGAAATCTTAGAGGTAGTACCCAAACTAGATCCTGGACGGGCCTTAGATTTGGGCTGTGGATACGGTCGGTCTTCGATATACTTAGCACTCAACGACTGGTATGTTGATGCCATTGACTTCATTCCTGAGGCAATCAAGGAGGCTAGAAAACGAGCAGACGAAGTTGGAGCAGAAGTTCGATTTCATTTGCATGAAGTTGATGACCTTTCATTCCTAAAAGGAGAATATGATTTGGCCATCGACGTGGGATGCTCTCACAATATGACAGTCCCTCAACTAATTCATTATAGTAATGATCTGAGCAAGCTATTACGCGATGGAGCCATATTTTTACTGTATGCTCGACTATGTATTGACAATAGCGAACCTGTCCAAGATGGACCAAAAGGTCTCAGAGAAGAGACAATTAATGATGTTTATCGACAATATTTCGACCTTAATTGGAAGAGATTAGGTGAAACTATAGTAGAAGACCAATCACCCTGGCCCTCTGGATGGTTTAAATTTCAGCGACGTTGAGCCACCGGGTGGGCCAGGTATGATTTAGAGAAGGAAAAATCTTAAAAAAAACTAAGGTCTTGCTCAAATCAGCAGTATCGCCACATCTTTTGGAATTCTTCGCCAAGCGATTTTTAACTCCCATCTTCGGAAATTAGACTTTCGATTGCCTGGACAAATAGCTCGTATGGTTGGGCGCCAGACACCAGATGACCGTTTAGGAAAAATGCCGGTGTACCAGTTACGCCTAGTTCCATTCCTTGTTGCAAATCCGCATTCACGGCTTCCGAATATTTGCCGCTGCTGAGACATACTCCGAATTCGTCGGTGTCGAGACCTAAATCTCCTGCGTATCCGATGAATGTATCGGTTGGCTCTTGATTGCCCCAATCGCCTTGTCGATCAAAAAGCAGGTTGTGCATCTCCAAGAACGCATCTTGGTCTCCTGCACAACGTGCCGCTTCAGCGGCAGCGAACGCTTGAGGATGAATGCTATTTAAGGGAAAGTCTTTAAAGACATAACGAACCAACCCTTCATTCACGTAAGAATCGATTATCTGTGGAAAGGTCTGTTGATAATGGCGGCTGCAAAAAGGACATTGGAAGTCTGTAAATTCGACGATGGTCACCGGCGCATCAATATCCCCCAGGACGTAAGCATCTCCAATGGTAACCTCGACTGGACCCGAAGGGGGCTGTGGTTCGGCTTGGGGTGGAGGAGCAAATGCCTCTGCAAGCCGGCCTTCTTCCGCAAGTTCGACTGCGATCTGGAAATGTTCGGTTGGTCGGGCGCCACTTAATGGATATCCGTCAACAAAGAAGAAGGGAGTTCCGTCTACGCCAAGCGCTCTTGCTTCGTTGACATTATTTTCAATAGCCGAATCAAAGCGTCCGCTGACCATACAATCGGCATACTCTTCAGTGTCCAATCTGAGCTCGGCTGCAAATCCTAAGAAAACCCCCTCTGTTTCAGGCCCAAGACCAGCCCAGCTTTCTTGATTTGCAAAGATGATGTCATGCATCTCCCAATACGCTCCTTGGTCGCCCGCACACCTTGCTGCAGTCGCGGCCGAACGAGCATCGGGATGAAGCTGGTCAAGTGGTAAATCCTTGAGCATATAATGCACTCGTCCAGAATCGATCATTTCACTGACAAGGATCGGCATGGTATCGATCGAATGACGGGCACAAAAGGGGCACTGATAATCGGTGAATTCGACAATAGT
>JBFFVR010000013.1:0-13500 GCA_041570685.1 Promineifilaceae bacterium (SeqCode) | reverse complement strand
TATGTTGGATTGAGACGCAAAGTTCCGTGTAGCTGGCCAAACGAATCAAGCCGGAAAAAGCTTTTCAAATATCCGTGGGCCTATTATCAATGTCCCAACGATTATTGCGCCAATCGCGCTAATTAGTACTGCGCCAGCAGAAACGTCCTTCGCGATCTTCGCTTTTTGCTGAATTTCTGGAGACAACAAATCAACGACGGCCTCGATCGCCGTATTTGACATCTCGGCCATCCAGACGACTACAATTGTTAAGATTAAAAGTGCCCATTCATGATTATCTAGGCTCAACCAGAATGAAACAATAATCACTACCAAAGTGATGAGAGCATGGATCCAGGCATTTGGTTGGGTACGCAGAACGTAGCCAATACCCTCAAACGCAAACTTGAAACTTAAAATCCGCTGCTTTAGCATGGCCGCGATCAGCGATTTTAATCCGCTTCATCCGGTACGTAAATATCTTTGACTCCCACCGACTCTAATATCAAAGATTGTTTCAACCACATGTGTTCCTTTTCTTTCGGCGACGCATGATCATAACCGAGTAAATGTAATGTCGCATGTACTCCAAGAAGCTGAAGCTCATCTTCGAATCTGTGACCAAATCTTGTAGCTTGGTCTCGGGCGAATTGGGCTGAAATTGCAATATCACCAAGATAACTCTGAGCCCCATCAATCTCCTCTCCCCTTGGGAAGCTTAGCACATCTGTAGCCTTGTCTAGTCGCCGATATGTCTGATTCATTTGTCGGATGATCTTATCGGAGGTAATCAAGACGGTAATTTCAGCTGGAGGAGAAAAGTTTTCGTGAATTAGAGTCTGGGCCACAGCCCGCTCAATCAGTTGGATAAGATTGTTTTCAAAGACGAATTCAGTTTTGGGATCTACTCTCACCTCAATTTGGTAGGGGCTTGTCATGTTCTTTTGGATACTCAATTTCAACGATCTCATCTGGTGCCGCTTCGATCAGGTCGGGCTCCACCTCCGCTCGATGTTCCTGGCCATCAGAACTTGGCAGGGCCTCTGAAGTTATCTCCTCATTTCCAGGATATTTTACCCTCATATGAAACCGACCTTTGACTGTTTCAATAAACGAGGTCTTTATGAGTTTAATATCTCCTAATGTCAGACCTGAATCATCCAGTTGGCCTTCTTTAACATGCTCATCAACGATGGTTTTTACAAGTTTTTCAATCTCTTCTTCGGTGCTGGGTCTCAAAGCGCTCGAAGTCGCCTCAACTGAATCTGCAAGCTGAACAATGCCTGTTTCTCTCGACCTGGGCCGAGGTCCTTTATAGCGAAAACGACTAATGTCAACATCGTTTTCATCGCCAGCCTGTTCCAGTGCCTTTTTGTAAAATGGTTTTAATACCCGATCACCATGATGCTCCGCGATAAAATCTCGAATTCGATTTGGCAAATGATAACGTCGAGCCAATTCTAAACCATCAGTCACATGACTTATGATAATTCGAGCGCTGCTATAGGGATCCAAATTATCGTGGGGATTACCACCATTTTGATTCTCGGAAAAAAATGGAGGTCGGTTCATTTTTCCTACATCATGGTAAAAGGAGCCAACTCGGACTAATGGGCTATTCGCAGCAACTTTTTCAGACGCTTGTTCTGCCAGATTAGCAACCATAATACTATGGTGGTAGGTTCCAGGTGCGCGACGCAGCAATTCCTGAAGCAGGGCGTGATCTAGCCGTGACAGCTCCTGTAGCTGTAAGGGAGTAACTATTCCAAATATGCTTCCAACGATAAACACACCCGCTAGACTTAAGCCTGCCGATAAAATTGGCCCGTTTATCAAGCCAAATACTAACATTGACAATAACTCAGTTGTTGTAGCATCCGTTGGCAAGGTAAATATAAGGATTACAGTTACATTACCAAGTCCAGCCATCAAACCGGCTCGAAATAGCGCATTGATCCGCTGGGCATCGCGTAATGTGAGAACAGCCAAAATGCCGCCTGCCGCTGCATATACAGCCATCTCGAGCGAGTTCTGGGCTATATAGCCTACCAATGCAGCCTGTATGACGGTTACCAAAATCGATAATCGAACCTCAAATATGACAGCAACAAGAATCGATAGAGCGGCCGCTGGGTATAAAAATCTAAAGATCGTATTTGTCGATAGGAGTAACTTGGCACTCAGAATGAATAATGCCAGCATTGCGCCTAAAATTGTTAGACTTCGAACAGTATCTTTGACGTGGCTAAAATAGAGATTCCAGTATAAAGCGATGATTAAGATTGCAAGCAAAGCGGCAAGGAGAGCGCTGGTAAGCCTTCGCCAATCCAGGCGTTGTTCGAGAAGACCGAGTTGTTCCAGCATTTCTAGGTCCACTTCGTCGACTACATCCCCAACTCGAACAACCTGTTGGTCCTTTGTAACAATCTGGCTAACTGGTTCGACGGCCGCGAGTGCCTCTTCCCGAAGCATGTCTGTTGCTTCAACGTCATGAAATATATTGGCCACGACAAATTGAGGCGCTAACGACGTTACAACTCTTTCTTGGGCAGGGGTTAAATCAAAGGCCGCCCCTTGGGCAGCCTTACGTTGAGCATTGGCAAGCTGGTCCTCGACAACACCCTGGCGCATCGTATCTTCTACGATTTGCAGAATATTGTCTCGGGCGGCGGAAAACTCACTTTGGCTAAGCGCCAGGAGATCAGAAGCAACCTGTTCATCAATCTCAAGTCCTTCAATTTCCTGTAAGTAAGCTAGTTTCGTTTCCGGATCAGCCTTGGCATCAGCACGAACAACCTCAATAAAACCGAATACAGCACCAACGAGATTCTTTTGAGCCCGAGCAATACTCAAATCCAACGGCGTGTACTGATCTTGAATACTGTTTGCAGCTTGCTGACGAGATCGTTCAGTTAGAACGTCGCTGACGTAGGTTATTGACTGGGGTGCAACAACATCGTCAGGAGCAGGTTCTCCCAAAATAGCCGACACCCTAGGGCCTGATACAAAATCAAATGCAAGGACAAGGGCAAGAACCAATGTCAATGCACCGACAAAGATCCACAATATTGAGCGCTGCCTCAATTGCTGATTTCTTCGTTCGTTATCTGTTTGTGCTTCCGATCGGGGAGCCATTTTCATATTGGGCTGTTTTTAGCCCTGGAGTAATTCACGAACAGTATCGCTAACTAGTCGGCCGTCAGCTTGCCCTTTTACTTTGGGCATGAGTTGTGCCATTACGAGACCCATATCCTGCATACCACTAGCTCCAGTCTCAGCAATGGTATCCGCAGCAAGACCACGTATGTCTGCTACTGTCATCATTTGTGGCATATAAGTCGATATAATCTCAAATTCCATCTGTTCTTGAGCAGCCAACTCAACCCTGCCCGCCTTTTCGGCATCATGGATACTCTCACGTCTTTGCTTCGCTTGTTTATTGACAACAACTTGTACGCCAGAGTCATCAAGTTCAATCTGGCGATCGACCTCCTCTTGCTGAATGGCGGCAAGGATCATCCGCAATGTATCGCGTTTATTTGTATCACCTTCGCGCATTGCAGTCTTTAGGTCTGACTGGATCTCTTCCTTTAAACTCATAATTTCACCAAATTTGGTTAGATTCTAACATTTGCGTCAAAGGCATGTCAAACATACTGTGAGGTTTCTATAGGGCTCACTGGTCACAAAATGCCAAGGTTTGGTCATATTGTGAAAGGACAATTTGGCTAACTTTGGGAAGAAAGCACCGTATAAAGGTTAAGATTTCCTTCCCTACCATCACTACGAAATGAATCAATTATTTTCATTCCAGCACTCCTGGCCAGGGCGCGTGTCTCTTCAAGAGTAATTAGGGCGACATATCGATGCCCATGTCCGTTCCGATTCCAAGCAATTAAGTAGTCATTTTCTTCTAGCTCACTCTCATCCATTCCAATTTCCGACCAATCAAGAATCTTTTTTCTTTGACGAGGACTTTCTAGAAATTGCCAGTTGGAGAGAAGTAATCGACCGCCTTTTCTCAGATGCTTGTTTATCTCGCCAATCAATCTTGCTCGATTATGGCGGCCTGGGATGTGTTGCAAGGTTGCCAAACAACTAATTACATCGAAAGATCCTAGCTTCTCTAAGCAACCTGGCAGATTGAGATCAACTTCATAAAACTTTGCATCGGTACTCCTTTCAGCGATCTGCAACATGGATGAGCTGAAATCAACACCAACATAATAGCTAAAACCAGTGTTGCTTTTGAGATATCTGATAAACCGAGCGTCTCCACAGCCAACGTCCAATAAGTCCATTTGGGATTTAGGAAGATAATCTAGGAGTAAAGTAAATCCCGGTTGAGGAGCTTGGCGCGTTTCTGAAAATGAATCCGCAAATCGTGAATAAAATTTTCGATTAATATCAATGAGTTGACTTATTAGCTCCTGTTCCATTTTGTGCTCATATCCCAAATTGTCTAAGTATCCGATCAACTTGATCCACGTATCCTCCCCCAAACAAGCGAACATGGACCAAAAGAGGGTATAGATTATATATATCGCGGCGTAATTCCATAAATCCTGAACGCAAAGTACCTATCTCCGCATAGCGTTCAAAAAAGGGCTCACCAAAGGTGCCAAATAATGTAGTAAAGGCCAGCTCAATCTCGGCGTGCCCATAATATATTGCTGGATCTAAAAAGGCTGTTATGCGATCTCCTACAGAGAGGATATTTCCTGTCCAGGCATCACCGTGTAATAACGAGGAATGAGGTGGTTCTTCTAAATAATCTTCCAAAGTTGCCGAAAATCTTTCGAGTCTAGAGTAGATTTGCTTGGAAAGATGGCCGTGCTTTAACGCCTCTCTTGCCATATAAATTAGGCGTCGCTCTCTGAAAAAGGAGATCCAAGATTCTGTCCAGCCATTCGGCTGGTTTAACCCACCAATCAGCGTATCGTATTCAAAGCCAAATTCAGGGGCACTGATTGAATGCAACTGGGCCATTTTTTCAGCTGCGTTTACCTGGGCTTTATTTGAAAATTGGCTCGTACCAGGCAATAACTCCATAACTAACAGCTGATTATCCGAATAAAAGACCTCCGGCACCGGTAAGTCGCTCTTCTTTGCCAGATAATCTAACATCGATCCTTCGATTTTGAGTCCCGATGTCATCTCGCGATCCAGTTTGACAGCAAGCTTCATGCCATCAGCTAAATCGACCCGGTACACTTCTGCTACGCTGCCACCCGATAAGCGCGAGAAACCAACGGCTGGAGAACCTAAAGTTTCTTCAATTCGTTCTATCAATATGTCAGACAAAGATTTATTAGGGATTTGATAGGACAAGGTTATCAAAAGAAGCAACGGTTAAAGAGCTGCCATATGTACCGGCATCAAGGCCGATATATCCATTTACTAAGGAGGTATCAGTTATTTCTTTTAACAAATCACCATTGACATAAAACGATAAGCTTGGTCCATCAGCAATTACTTTCATGCGGTTGGCAACTCCCCCCGACACGATGGATTCTGAAAATGTCCAATCATCTACCAGACGAACCCAGTTATCCTCACCGCCAAATCTTTCTATCATATAGTGTCCATCATTCATCAGCTCGAATCTGTAAAATTCGCCTGAATCTTGGATTCTAAACAAAACGCCAAAGGTGCTATTTGAAGCGCCGTCAACCAGCGTTGCATCAACTTCAAGCTCAAAATCCGAAAATGCCGGATCTTCTAGAGTAGCGTATTGAATCGTATTTGGTGACTTTACTTCTATCGTCAATTGCTCACCTTCTATAGCCGTCGAACCTAGGTCATCCCCTTCGATGCGCCACCGACCTACGTTAGATGGAGAAAAATCGTCGTAATACAAAACATTTGGATCATTAACGGTTTCGGAGGAGATCGGGCTGTTAGAGCAGCCAACGAATAAGATAGCGACCAGCCCAATTAGGGCCACCAATCTGGACCTGGCAATAACCTTATACATTCCGATTCTAGGGGGCAATTACACGAAAGTCATCGAATTCAATCACGGTTGTACCGGGCTGAAACGGGCTAGCTCCCATGCCAATATCACCGGTAACAAAGGTCGGATCAGTTACCGTTTCTAACGGTATCCCATTTACGGTAAGACTCAATTCGTTACCTATGCAACTAGCTTTAATCTCATTGGTAGCCTTGCCCTGATTGATCGCATCCGAAAAAACATATTGCCCATCGCCAGATAGGTATTCGATTTGTGGACTACTGCTTTGATACTTCCCTATTGCATAATGCCCGTCGCCACTCACTAGAAAAACATAGAAGTTTTCGGGACTTTGATAACGGCAAATAATACCATACGCATTGTCGTCAGGGCCGCTAGATTGTCTCGCCTGGGAGGTAATAATGACATTATCGAAATTCCTATCAGCGTTCGCCCAAGTTATTTCACCAGACAAACTGTTGCTTATTCGAAGCACACCGTCGACGATCTCAGTCGTAACGCCACTTTCATTGTATAAAACCCAACCGCACTCTTTGTCACCATCAAAATTATCGTTCAACAATGTTCCATCTTCATTACATGGATCGGGTCCTGACACGGCAGACGGCAAGCAACCACCAAGGAAAATCGATAGAATAAACAACAAAAAAACGACAAGCTTTTGCACTATAGAACTCTCGCCAAATGGAATATTATAATGAATATTTATAAGGCCGCCTGTTCAGGATTATCGTCGGATTCATCCAGAAGATCGCGAACACCGTCCATCTCTTTTGAGATTTCTTTCTGTTGGCGCGACGTGTAAAAATAGAAGCCCAAGGCGATAAGCCACATCAACATTATTCCAATACCAAGTAAAGCTAGATTGTTCAATTTCTACCATCCTCTTACCATAATCATCACCAGTTTACCTCAACATTTGGGCATATTCCACCATACTTAACCTTATGCATATGAATCCCAGAGCTGTTCTTCAAAGCCGGCCATTTTATTTTCAAACCGGGCTAAGACAAACAAGGCATCAGAGAGGCGGTTCAAATAGGACAACACATTTTCACCGATTTCTTCCTCGTGCTTTAGACTGACCACGCTTCTTTCTGCCCTGCGGCAAATCGATCTGGCATGATGCAGTTGTGCGGCCGCCAAAGTACCCCCGGGAAGGATAAAATTCGCCAGTGTTTCCAATTCTTTCAAGACCTCATCTATCAGCAATTCCAATTTCATAATGTGTCTTTCTTCAATTTGGGGGATCTCAACGCTTGTTTCTTCATCTTCAGGAAAGGCAAGGACCGAACCAAGATTAAACAAATCATTTTGAATAATCGTCAATGCTTGATTTGATAATGGCGACAATCCTTGAGCAATAGCAAGCCCAATTACTGAATTCAATTCGTCGACATCTCCATAAGCTGCGACCCTGAGTGAATCTTTTGCCGCTCGTTTGCGAGTTCCCAATGCGGTTGTGCCATCGTCTCCGGTACGTGTATATATCTTGGTTAATCGAGGCATGCATTCCTCCAAATATATATTCTGTTTAGGCCATGAATAAGATTCATTA
Source organism: Promineifilaceae bacterium (SeqCode) (assembly GCA_041570685.1). Classification (GTDB taxonomy): domain Bacteria; phylum Chloroflexota; class Anaerolineae; order Promineifilales; family Promineifilaceae; genus UBA11865. Next base: position 5,986 of record JBFFVR010000013.1, on the reverse strand, counting down.
GGCAAATAAGGCGTCTAAATATAGAAACATAAGCTTGTTGTTCAATCCAAACAAACGACGAATTTTATGATTGAGATTCAAACCCGTCGACTGCATCCTGAACCGTAATCCAGTGGCGACCGGGGTAAAGGCGCGAGATTTGGGTATTGAAATTATCGTCTTCGCCAAAGATGGATTTTGATGGCCCTTCACGTTCTATGGCACCATCTCTTAATACGATTACCCGGTCAGCTACTCTGGCAGCTAATTCAATATCATGCGTTACGATAACAAGGGCCATTCCTCGTTTCTGCCATACCCTCCATATTGCCGTCAAACTCGACTTTGCGGCATAGTCAAGGCCTCGAGTTGGTTCATCTAGAAGCAGTATTTCAGGTTTGGTTACTGATACTGCTCCCAAGGCTACTCGTTGGCGCTGACCAACCGATAGATCCCGGGGATAAGACTCTGCATATTCGGTTAATTCCAGATCCCTCAGAAGCAAGGCGACATCAGATTCATTTTCAGCGTCAGACATCTGATGATTTGCCAGTGTCGCTTCTAGCTCTTCCCTGACGGTTTCGGCGAACAGCAAGTCATCAGGAACTTGCGGCAGATAGGCAACTCGGGAGCAAATTTTTGCAACGGCCAAGGTACTTGTCGAGATACCATCCAGGAATACTTCTCCTTTATCCGGCCGCAATAAGCCAACCAAACACTTCAACAAGGTACTCTTGCCGCTCCCATTTGGACCGACAATGGCGACTGATTCACCATAATTCAAAGAGAAATCGATTTTATTTAGCGCTACTCTATCACCATATGAGAACGTCAACTCATCTACTTGTAAGGCCGGAAATTTATGGCCTGGAGCAGCGTGATAACCGTTTGACCTATTGGCCTCTTTTGGGTTAAGGCTCAACCTAGTATCAGCAAGGTTAATAGCTTCGGAAATTGATAACGGCATCTTTTCCCAACCCAAACGACTTGATAAACGAGACAGAGGGGGCTGTTGGTCAAGTGGAGATTCAGCCAAGGCATCCCGGATGGGCCCATCGAAAAGAATACGGCCTGCATCCATATATGTTAGCCGATCGCAATATTTCACAATTCTGTCTAACCGATGCTCTGTCATGATAATGGTAAGTTCTTGTTTCTCTCTGAGATCAGCTAATGTAGCCATCAAATTACGGGCCGCTTCTGGATCCAGCTGGCTTGTCGGTTCATCTAGTATCAGTATTGGAGGGTGATCAGCGAGTGAGGTCGCAATGGCTACTCGTTGTCGTTCACCACTAGAAAGATGGGTGATTGAACGGCCGCGAAGATGTTGCATGTCGAGCATCTCTAAAACCTCATTAATTCGCAAATTGATTTCCTCTGTTGGCAATGCAGCATTTTCTAATGAAAAAGCAATCTCCTCCTCCACATCGTCCAGCACCATCTGGGCTTCCGGATTTTGAAAGACAAAGCCAGCGTACCGACTCATGACAGTGGGTCCAGAATCTAGCACATTCTGTCCCGCAACCTCAACCCGACCCGAAATTTGCCCACCAGTAAAATGCGGTACAAGACCGTTTATTGCCCGGACAATAGTAGATTTACCCGCACCCGATGGCCCTGCAACAAGCACAAACTCCCCCGAGCTGATCGTCCAGTTGATATTTTTTAATACAGGCTGATCAGCGGTTGGGTAGCTATAAGTCAACCCTCTAATATCAATTATCACGTTCTGCTTCACGTTTCTTTCCGACAATGGCTGGTACGGCAAGTAATAAAATAGCGAATCCGATCCTCGAATCAAAATCCGGTATTAACACGATGGGATAAGGATTCCAGGTGAGCGAAGAGGAATCTACTGTATTCATTCCGATGATGATCACTAATGCTATCAAAGTGACGACGATGACAATTCCATCCACTGGCGTCCATCGATTTGGCTTTAGGTTGGTCCTTTTTGCATATTTACCTCTACGCCATATCAATACCAGAACTCCCGCGACGCTAACCAGCAGAATGAGCCACCCAGGCCAACCTGTCCAAAGCGCAAAAACCCATCCTACCAAAGCCATTAACAGACAGAGGATTAACAATACTTGCTCTGCCGGACTGGACGCACGATCAGCTACAGATCCATAACCTCTTGCAACCATTGATTCGGCGATTTGCATCGAGCGCTCTAAGCCGCCGACCAACAAAGGAACAACAACAGGCCGCCAATCCCGAAAACCGTGCATTTCGTGACCTCGTATTGCCTGCGCTTCTCGAATACGACTCAAATGACGTCTGGTTTCGGGTAGATAGGTAAAGGCAACAAGAATTACTACTCCAACATCGCGAAAGGCCATCGGCGTCATGCGTAACAAATCGCTTACTGGCACAATCGCATTAAAGGACAAAAATAAGGCCAACAAAGCAACCAATAACATACCATTGGCCATACCATCAAGTAGTGCTTCAAGGGTTATGGGTCCACCGATTAATGGCAAATCTGGCATTATAAAGAGCACGGTATCTCCGCTATGGACAAATAAGGCATTATAAACAGCACCAAGGATGAGAATAACGAGGGCAATTCTGAGCAGCGGCAAATCATATGCATTGTCCGCCTTACCTTGGGCCATCTTTACCATTTGGACGACGATTAATAATGACAAGGCGTAAAGGGGATTACTTGCCACCATAATCACAGCGGCAGTAATTGCAACCCATAGTAGCCAGGCACGAGGATTGATCATTTAGCTAGATCGAACTGTAATCGATGCCTGAATCGGTCAAGGGCTTGTATGACCGGCAGCCCAATGGCCAATATAAGTATGCTATTGCCCAATGCTCGAACCAAGTCCCAGGCAAGTGATGAAGTCAGGTAGAAGGCACCATACCGGTAGAGAGTTTCCTGAAATGATTCCTCAGTCTGACTGGCGCCATCAAGAAAGGGCCAGAAATACAGATTCAATATCAAACCAAAGAGGATTCCCCAGGCGAAGGCGAAGACTACTAGCATAATCATCTGCAGGCGCTTATTTTCTAATTTGGGCAATAATCCAGCTGTTAGGCCGATCCAACCAGCCGCAATCATCTGGTATGGCAGCCACGGTCCAACCCCACCCGTTACTAATGCCGAGGTAACCAGCGATAAGCTACCCATCAAGAAACCGAAGCGCGGACCAAATACAAAACCGGCCAGTATTATCGGTACGAAGATAGGTGAAAATCCTCCTGGACCGGGAATGGCCGTCTCCAATAAACGTAATACTGAGGCAATTGCAACAAGAATTCCTAGAGTTGCCACCACCTTGGCATTGACCGCTTGGCCATGCAACTCAAGCAATAGGACCGTTAGGCAAATCAACAACAGCATCATCGTCAGCATAGTAGAGTTGAGCGGACTTTCAACTGTTCCTCGTTCCAATGGATTAAATGATAGGATTTGCTTGCTAATTAGCGGATAAATGAAGGCGAGTAATCCAACTATGGCACTCAGAATATAAACCGATCTAGGTAAAGCCCGGCTCATTAGACACTCCTCCGCCTGTAAATCAGTAAAGCTCCGCCCGCTAATAAGGCAAGCAGAAGCACAAACGGTAATATTGACGCCACATCAATTTCTAGTTCTTGTTGTTGCTGCGCCACATCGGTATTTTCAACGGGCTGTTCAGAACAAACCTGCTCAATGGTTAATTCTGGTGGCGCGACCGCTTCAGTCAGCGAACCTGGCCCCCAGGACCATCCCTGAATCTCACCATTACTAACACGATAACTGCTTGCCCCAAGCCTTGCATATTGCCAACCTTCATCAGATTGCTGCCAGTAGGACCAATATATACATTCGGCGCCACCCCGACATTCACAGAAACAATCATCGGCCGGACAACCAGTATCATTGATACTGCAAACGAGTGAACCCATTCCTTCTGCCCGAATTTGAGTCGCGAGCCCAGACCTTTCTAATAGCTCCAAGCCGCTGATATCTTCCTCAAAAAATGCTATGCATCGACTAACCAAGTCTGAATCGCCCAGACGAATCACAATTCCGGCCTGATTAGTATTTTGGGCCAACCCCTGATTAGTCACTGCTAGAAATATCAGAAGCAATGGAGTTGCGATCAATAACAGGCGGCCTAACAATCTCAATGACATCTTTGTTCGCTCTTTGACTGAAGTTGCCAATCTTTAAGGTTATTCAGTTGATTCATGACCTGCTTCTAAAAAGCCAGGCGAAAAAGGCGATAATTATTAGAAGGACTAAACCTACAACGATAAAGGGCAAAATGCTGTCTCCTGAAGCAATGCCTGATCCACCTTCTGATTCTGGATCAGAATCTGTGACTTGAGATCCGTCATCATCATTACCTGAAACATCTGCGACGGCTTCGGGCGTCGCCGTAGGTAAGGGTGCCACTGTTGGTTCAGGCTCATCTGTCGGAACCTCTTGTGTTGGATCCTCAGGGGGTAATTCGGTCGCCACCTCATCCAACACTGGTTCCAGTGTGACGGTTGGGGTGGGAGTCATCTCCTGGGCGTTCGAATCGGTGGCTGTGCGGTCGATCATTGCCAGTGCGGGAATAGATTGAATGGTCGAAAAATAGTCATCAAATCTGCCTTCTCCAAAATCGGCTTGAAAAGCCCCACTTTCTGATTGCCAAGATAATAAGGCTTCGACCGGAGAAAAGTCTCCAGTCATCCATCGCGAATCCGGTGCATAGATATCTTCGGCGGACACGATTGCTGCCTGGATTACTAAAGCAATACTATTGGAATTTTCACCGAATCCCGGACCATATTCCCAGCCCCCAGTTGGCAGCTTCGTATTAACCAGGAAATCTAATGCAGCAACAATTTCATCGGAATTGACATCTTGCCCCACTACTCGTAAGGCCATGACGGCCATCGCTGTCGAATCGGCATTTGCCAGCGTGCCAAATCCATCATCCCAAGAGCCAAGAATATCTTCATCATCTGACTGGAGGCTGACGAGCCAATCAATAGCTTCGGTCGGAACTGGTTCACCAGCTAGCGCCAGTCCAAGAATTGCAAAGGATTGATTGAAGGCTGAAGTAACACCAAATGCACCGGTTGGTGATATGTGGTTGGTGATATCAATTACAAAATCATGACCCTCAAAATCGGATGGGTCTTGTCCTGCGAGTATAAGGGCGAAGACTGTCTTGCCGGCCGTTCCCCCATCCGAAGCCGCAAAAGTGATTAAGTCGTCAATGTTGCTGCTCAAATAATCAAGGATTAAGTCTGTTTCAGCTTGAGCAGCTGCGACAGCAATCAGGGCATCCAGGGTGCCTCCTACATCGGAGGGCGCTTGGTCGGCCCCAATGCTGAAACTTGTAAATCCACCATCGGTATTTTGATGCATTTCAATCAGCCAATTGACAGCGGCAACGAGCGCTTCGTCTGGATTCGGATAAGGGGTAGTCGACTCCCCCTCCTGCGCCGGCGGTTGAGCATTTGCCGTACTTGCTAAAAAGAAAAACAAAAAACTGACCAAGGCCAAGCTAAAAAATAGAACCAAAGCGATCGAAGTAAATCTCTTTCGCATGTTATAAACCCTCCATCGTTTTGAGTACGCAGGCGGCTAGGGATGCAAAAAACCCGATGCAATTGCATCGTGTTGACACTTCAGGCCACTGGTGAATTTTGGCGCTTCAGTAACCAACCCTTACCCACGAAGGTTCGATACTTGTTGAAGGCGGGCGACCTGACTTCGATTAAATCGGTTTAGTTGCAATTCAATCGCTACAGTTGCGGGGACAGTACTGGACTTCTAAACTGATGCGCCCTACATCACAACCCAATGCAATGCAAAAATCTGCATCAGTCAGTTACCAGTTTCGCCGTTATGTCCGGCCATCCGGGGCGATGGACACCTTCAACAGAGTTCGTAGTTATTAATCTTCAACAGTTTATCAAAGCGTGAAAGGTCGGTCTAGAATTGACCTTGTGATTTATGTAAAGTAAATATAATAACTTTTTTCGAGTCTGACTCCGCTGATTCCAC
>JBFFVR010000012.1:0-13794 GCA_041570685.1 Promineifilaceae bacterium (SeqCode) | reverse complement strand
TAAAGCAACAATATACCTTAGTCAAAAATAGTGTCTTTCATCTCGCTATAACAGGTGTTGATCCATAATCAATGGATAGATTAGGGGATAGTGGTTCAATCAGTTAATCAGAGTCGCAGAGACATGCAGGTTAGGCCGCCATCCATTTTTCTGGCCTCGCTGACATCGATTTCTAGAATCTCCTGGTCTAGAGATAGGAGTAATTCCCTGGTTCGCGGGAAACCAGTCGGCATAACGAGGAGTCCATTTACATATAGTATATTGGCCGCTTCACGTTCCTCATCCGGCAAAATAATATGATCGAAATCTTGAAATTCGGGTCGGTTAGCAAATTCTTCCGTCAGCAGCAGCGTGTCTTTCCCGGCGTAGTTGACGCTAGACTTCAAGTGGAGACCCGAAGAAACGAGAACTGGTTTCCAAGCGTAACCATGGTCAGTAACCAGACGGCCGAATTGGTTAGCACCATGATCATTCGTCCGATCCGAAATTCCAACGAAAAATTGATTCCCGGCCAATAATACGTCGCCACCGTCAAGCGTCCCAGGTGAATGTATATGGGAAAGCGGCCGGAAACGAGCGAGCACGGGTTCGATTTCCGTGATTTCTCCTCGCCTCGTTGCGGCACCCGGTCTGCTTATAATGGCTACTTCGGGCATGACCACGGCCGTGTCTTCTACAAAATATGCATCAGGATATTCATCCAAGGCATCTAGCAATACTACTTCTAGACCTAGCGATCTGAGTAGATCTGCGTACGATTGGTGCTGCTTCATCATTCGGCGGAAATCGGGTTTAGCCAGCTTCGATATGGTAAGGCCCAGGGCAAAATTACGCCCAGGCCGACGCAGAACTGCCAAATTATTAGTTAATTCATCAGATGGCACCCAAAGTCTCCTCTTAAAGAGCTCATGGGGTTGATTAGATTGTATTGTCTGCCATTTAGATACGACTAATCAAGGGTGAAGCCTATTTTGACGGTTACTTGCCAATGCGCAATTTTACCGTCAACGATTTGTCCACGTGTCTCGGCCACCTCAAACCAACGCATATTTCGGAGGGTCTCCGAAGCTTTTTTTATGGCGTTCTCAATCGCCTGTTGTGGGCCTTCAGGGGATGAGCCAACTATTTCGATTTTTTTATAGATATGATCTGTCATTTGATTCCCTTAATCACTGAAAAACTTGCTTTTGTAAAGAGATAACGTAGTGGTAATTGGATCTATCTAGTCGTAAAAGGTTGGAACTCTCAACCTTTCCAATCGATCCCTATCTACGATATGAAGACTTGTTCGAATCGTAGCATAGGCACTTGGCTGGGCCAAACTTCGTTGCCAAATGAATTTCGAGATATAAGTGTGAATTTGTCTGAAAATCAAATTATGATTAGAGTTGGAAATATTTGATTTCGATGATACTGAGCGAAGATTTTTTAGGCGAAATTGAGCACACAATAAATGCCAAGTCCATTGCATAATTCAGCAAGGGAAGATTTTCGTCAAGCTCGCCGCCAGGCTGCGCTCCAACAAATCTGGGCCAACATAAGGGGGCAATCATCAAAATTACTGGCTTTTGACCAAATAAGTCAGGTCCTGGAAGCGGGGGAAGTTGAAGAAGTTGGCATTCAAGAGATACCCTTGGACGCAATCATCGGTAGTGTCGGGCGCTATGAGGATTACACCCGATCATTTTTGCCGAAATTTGATAGTGATGAGGAACGTTGGGTCAATGTTAGAGACCAGATTATTAGAGCCGGGATTTCGCCTATCGATGTATATCAAGTTGGCGAGACATATTTCGTAAAAGATGGGAATCATCGCGTCTCAATTGCCCGCCAACTGGGAAACGAAACGATCTTGGCTAGGGTAACCAATGTTTCCGTTCGAGTGGATCTGAAACCAGACGACGATCTAGATCTAATCATCGCAAAAGCTCGATATGCGAGATTTCTAAAAATTACAGACCTCGATAAACAGCGACCAGATTCAGATTTGTCTATGATAGTTCCAGGACATTATGAACATCTCATTGAACAAATAAAAGCTCAACAGCATCTTCTGAATTTAGGCCCTGTTAAAGAAGAAGTGACGATAAAGCAGGCCGCTGCAGCTTGGTACGATCGAACATATCTTCCTTTGACAAGATTGATCAACCGCCAGGGGTTGGAAGATCATTTTCCCGAATTGACAGAAACAGATCTTTACGTCCTAGTCACTATGCATCGCCAGGAAATGAAAAAGGACCTAAATTATCTGGTGGATGTCGTTGCAGCAGCTGATGATTTAGCCCTACGAAAGAGTAAAGAACCAGGTCAAGTGTTGGATAGAGTTGGTGGCCGAATCCTTGATGCCATGACACCAGATGCGATGGAATCAGGACCTTTCACCGGCAACTGGCGTAACAAGCGGTTATCAAGACGTCCAAGCGATACATTGTTTCCAGAATTACTGGTTGCTTGTCAAGGATCGGCTATTGATTATGATCTTTTAGTTCAGTCCTCGATCATCGCCAAACGAGAACAAGCAAGACTCATTTTGTTGCGTGTATTTGAAGACGATAACTTGAAGAATAAACAGGATCTGGACGAAGAAAGAATTAATTATAAACGGCAGTGTCGAGATTTGAATATACGTTGTGAATACATTGCCGAGATTGGATCGCCTGCCCGCATGATCGTGGATCGGTCAACTCTGGCTGATTTGCTCGTTGTTGGCTTAGCGAGAATCAAGAACAAAAGTGAAGTTGGCTTCGGCAGAAAGTTCAACATGATTCTACAAAGAAGTCCTCGACCCGTTCTTGTCGTACCAGAGGCATCTTCCTCTAATATGGATAAGGCGATTCTTGCGTATGATGGCAGCCCGAAATCAGATGAGGCACTATACTTGGCTGCTTATGCCGCTAAGAATTGGCTTCTGGATTTAATAGTTGTCGCGGCCGGCAAAAAGCGTTCGAAAAACGCCACTCATCGTGCGAAGAGCTACCTGGCTATGCGGGATATTCCCGCTAGATATCTGACAAGTGAACGATCCGCTGCTGAAGCCATTTTGGAGGCTGTAAATGATCATCAAAGAAATGTTATATTTATGGGTGGATTCGGAAATCGTCCCGTAATGCAACTTGTGGTCGGTAGCACGGTAAATAGTTTGCTCCAAGAATGCCACCATCCGATCTTCATTTGCCGATGAAGTTTTACCGACCATAATTTGGCAGCAAACGTACCATTAACGAGTGTTGATAGTGATAAAAAGATTAGGTCGACAGGCATAAACTTGAATCTAGTGGAGGAGTCATGAAAATCATATTTCATGAGAAGAATCAGGCCCAATTACTGCGGGCACAGAATATGAATGAACTGGTCGGTGCCGTCAATCAATTAGATTTCGTTTCGCCAAGACCAGTGATCGTTATCGTAGGTGGGGCCGCTGGTATACAAGAGGAACATCGACAATTGATCCAGCAGTCTCTTCGAGAGGTATCAGATATTGCCCAACAAATTGGAGGCATCGTCGTTGATGGGGGAACTCATTCGGGGGTGATGGCTGACATTGGCGCCGCTCGCTCGAGAGGAAAACATACATATCCTCTTGTAGGTGTGGCTGTCGAAAGCTTGGTTAACTGGCCTGGCAGGCCAGATCATACCGCCGAAAATTCAGCTCCGCTTGATTCTAATCACACCGCATTTATCCTGGTATCCGGCCAAAATTGGGGAGATGAAGTCGAATATCTGGCGCGAACTGGCACTTTGCTTGCTGGAACAGAGCCATCAGTCACGCTTCTGTTAAATGGAGGCTCGATCGCTAGAAATGATTTACAGAGCAGCGTCAATGAAGGTCGCGAGATCATCGTATTGGCCGGAACCGGCCGTTATGCAGATGAATTGGCATCCCATCCACCAGATTCGTCATTCTATGCCTTTATTCCTTGTGATGACGGCCCTCGGTTGAAGAAAGAAATCTTACGCCGTCTAAATTGATATCGCTATTAATAACACTTTTGGCAGCTAAGCACGAAGTTTCGTTTGTGGAAGTAATCCCAGGTCACGTGATTTGGTTACGGCCTGTTCGCGGTTGTTCACCTTAAGCTTTTTGAATAGGCGAGTATTATGCCCTTTTACAGTATTAACGGATACTCCAAGACGGTTGGCGATCTCTCGATTGCTATCTCCTTGACTAAGGAGAACTAGCACCTCACCTTGACGTTTTGTCAATCTGAGCGCTGTTTTCTCAATTGAAGCATCATCATCAGGTGACAAATGATTTCGAATTGCTTCAATTAGTTGATTTTTGCCTCCATCATATTCGTGACGAACATCGAAGAGTTGATAGCTTATCAAGTCAATAGGTACTGAAGTACGCTGATTTCCTAGAGCAATTACTGGAAAAATGGTTTTTTGAAAAACACTAGCATAAGCCAACTCGTTGGCAACCCATTCTGATTTCTTTGCTTTAGGTGAGAGGATAACGACGACGCATTGCGCTGCTTCAATCTGATTTGCTACTGCGACTCGCCAATTTTTTGATCCCGCCTTCAGCCGCTCATCAGACCATACGGTAATACCTGAGGATTTTAGAGCCGAGCGCAGTTTTCTCATAAGCTCCCGATCACTATGGTGATAGCTAAGAAATACGTCCGCCATTGCTGGCCTTCCCCGACAGATTACAGGCAACAGGAATCAATGAATTCACCTGATATTATAACACGATCTAATAAGGCTTAACGCATAGGGATCAGTTATGGTTAGGCGTAATTGGTTAGTTAGAATTTACGAAACGCGTAATTCAGATTAGTCAGAACTAACTAATTCGCTCTTCCCCCAATATGAGCAATTTGGCGTCAATAAAATCTCGATGTGACAATTCGAGACCACGGGCGATGAGGCGAATTTCTTCTATTTCATCAAAGGACATATCCCCATCGGCCGCCGCAATGGCGAAAAGCACCTCCACTACGTGTCGACGTTCCTCAAGTGTCGTATCCGTGACCAACTCTCGCATCATACGAAATGAATCATAGGTAACGTCTACTGAGGATACAGCTACCTCGGCAAGAAAGGTTGATTCTTCCTTGCTCAACCCCCAGTTATTTTCAATAGCTTCAATCATTTTGGCTATCTCTGTATCAGTTACCTCTCGATCTTGATAAGCGACTTTTGCCATAAGCCCACCCACCAGACTTAGCTTCCGCAAGTCATCGTCAGAAATTTCAAAACTGCGGCCGTCAGCTGCCAAACGCTGGGAAACTGAATAATAGACCTTGTTTTTGATGAAATCATCAAAATAGGCTTCTCTATTCGGAGCACCAGCAACCGCTTTTGCTCGGCGGTTCATAGCGCCACCCAACAACTTTTGCAAACCACCGATAGCCCCGACCTCGACTGATTCAATTGCCTCTTGAATGCTTAGTAAGACATCCTTCTCATCATCGGAAATTTCACCGTCTGCCTCTGCCAAGTTCTGGAGAGCTTGTAAAGCAGCTTGCTTTTGTTCGGGCGATGAAAGAGCATTCTGCAGGTCGACTACCAATCGTTGACGCTCTTCAGGACCCACGGGCGTTTCGATATACATTTCCAAACGCGCCCATTCTTGGGCATTAAACTGCATTACATCATCGAAGCCAGATTTTCTCAAGCTAAACAACAGGTCCTTTAAGCAGTTGATTTCTTCATTACTTATCTCGCCGTCAGCCCAGGCAACGGCAATGATCACTCGTGCCAGTTTCAAAATTAGATCGCGTTCATTCATTTAATAATTTCCTTTAATTGCGACTGTAGCGCTAAATGATCCTTTTTAACGTAAATGCACCTACATTATTTAAGCCTAATCTAAATTAAGAGTCGTGGTTTGGACCCCAAAATTAAGTGGGCAAGAGGCAATATTCTACCACCAAGAGTGGCTATTAATCCTCCACTCTCATCTTCCTGCGAACAGAGATATATTTATATATCTCAACCACAAAGAAGACTATCACGCTGGCAGCTAAACAAATTGCAAGTTGGCTTATAGTTAGGGGTTCTGTGCTAAAAACGCTCTGCAAAAATGGCACATATATTAATGCCAGTTGCAGAACAAATGTCAAGGCAACCGCTCCGACCATCAAACGGTTGGAAAAGAAACCGATTGCATATAGTGATTGGCTGTTTGAACGGATAGCAAGCGCATTACCCATTTGAGATAAAACCAGCGTCGTGAAAACCATAGTTTGCCATGGAGCCTCATTACGCCATGCAAAATATCCAACCACCAGAGAGACAAGCCCCATCAAACTACCTATCCACAGGATTTGGGCGCCAACACCACGACTAAAGATACTTTCGTTTGGTCGGAAGGGTTTTCTGTCCATGACACCAGGTTCACCCTTTTCTTGGGCCAGTGCAAGACCTGGAAGCCCGTCGGTAACAAGGTTTACCCATAATATTTGTAGGGGGAGCAAGGGCAAAGGCATGCCCAATAACGGACCGATAAGCATCAAGAATAGCTCGCCGGTATTGCTGGAGAGGGTGTACTTAATAAACTTTCGGATATTGTCATAAATGACGCGCCCTTCTTCCGTTGCTGCCACGATTGTCGCGAAATTATCATCTAACAAGACCATATCGGCCGCTTGTTTCGAAACATCGGTTCCGGTAATGCCCATGGCAACCCCGATATCCGCCTTCTTTAAAGCTGGAGCATCGTTCACCCCATCCCCAGTCATTGCGGCTACATGGCCTTTATTTTGCAGGGCTTCGACAATATTTAGCTTATGTTCCGGTGAAACGCGCGCGTAAACGTCAATATCATCAACAACCTTTTCAAGATCCTCTGTCGACATCTTGGAAAGCTCGATTCCCGTCATACAACTACCATTCTCAGTGATATTTAAATCTTGAGCGATTCTGAGGGCAGTTAAGGGATGATCGCCAGTAATCATCACTGGTCTGATGCCGGCCCGGCGGGCGATACTTACCGCCTCTTTGGCCTCGGGTCTAGGAGGATCGAGCATGGCGATCAATCCGACAAAAACCTCTTCCACTTCAAGCATTTCCTGGTCTGTCGGCGCCTCAGCCTCATCGTAAAATCGGAAGGCGACTCCCAATACCCGCTGCCCTTGGCTGGCTAACTCATTATTTGCCGTCATGATGCGCTGATGGTACTCATCATCCAGCGGAACGATCTCGTTATTTGCCAGAACGCTGCTACTGACATCAAGCAAGCTATCCACGGCACCCTTCGACAATAGAACGTAGGGGGTGTCTCGCCATGGCAAGTCAGTTTCCTTCACAGATTCATCCATCTGGTGAACAGTTGTCATGCGCTTTCGTTCTGAAGTAAAGGGCACTTCAGCTACTCGTGGCCAACGTGCATCGAGTTCTTCTTTCCGATAACCAAGTCTATCCGCTGCTAATAGGAGCGCTCCTTCGGTTGGATCGCCGATAGCTTGAGCTGAGCCGTCTTCCCGATATTTAAGAACGGCATCATTGCATAACGCGCCAGCACGAACGAGCACATTGAGCGCTGTCAGTTCAGGAGGGGCTTTACCTGGGAGTTCAGAATTTAAGAGTACCCCTCGACGACTGACCAATGTCTCGATATCTTGCCTGTTGCCGGCAACATCTAGGATAGTGACCGTCATTTGGTTCTCAGTTAGTGTCCCGGTTTTGTCGGAGCAGATAACTGTTACAGAACCCAATGTTTCTACCGCAGGTAGTTTTCGGATCAAGGCTTCTCGTTTTAATAATCGCTGGGATCCGAGAGCCAATGTGACGGTCACTACTGCTGGCAAGCCCTCAGGAACGGCGGCAACGGCCAAACCTATACCAGTAAGAATGAGAATTTCTATTTCCTCTCCGCGTAATAGACCCATTACCACTACCAGGGCGATAATGATGCCTGCAGCTAAGGCAAGAGTTCGCCCTAACCTGTCCAAACGCTTCTGCAAAGGCGTTTGCTCATCTTCGACATCCTGAATCAGATCGGCGATATGGCCCAACTCAGTATCCATGCCGGTTTCGGTGACCGCAATTATGCCCCGGCCATAGGTAACAGATGTACCCATATAGACCATATTAGAGCGATCACCAATCTGTAAATCAGTTCCTTCTGGAATAGTAAGTGACTTCTCAACAGGCTCAGATTCACCTGTCAACGCAGCCTCTTGCGCTTTGAGGTTAGCGCCTTCAATCAACCGTCCGTCGGCCGGAACCAGGTTGCCAGTTTCCAGGACAACGATGTCGCCGGGCACTAATTCTTCTGACGAAATCTCGACGATTTGCCCGCCGCGTCGAACTCTCACGGTTGGCACCGCCAATTTCTTTAGCGCAGCCATAGCCTGTTCAGCTCGATATTCCTGTGAAAAACCAAGAGCGGCATTGATTATGACGATGGCCATAATCACGACAAAATCTACAATTTCACCAAGTAAAAGAGATACGATTGCGGCGATGATCAAAATAATGACCATCAGCTCTTTAAATTGATTCAGCAGAATTGTGAGGGTTCCTGGTCCGCCCCTATCGATCAATTCGTTAGGGCCAAATTGCTGCAGACGGCGCACGGCTTCTTCCGAAGTCAAACCTGCAGCGCTATCGGTTTTCAGCTCCTGGGCTGTTTCTTCTAAAGTGAGTTTATACCAATCCATTAACTTCTATCACCGTGGTCAGACTTTTCCAATTGCAAGTTGCTCCTGAAGAAGTTCGTTTCAAAATTTACAAGGAACAACTAACCCGCATAACGATTCTCGTCCAGCTTAGATAAACTATTTCAAGATACTTCAATTGAGATTAGCGTCTGTCTTCAGAATCCCCACGCCAATAGCGCCACAATAACACTACTACTGCGAAACTCGCGATGATCATGGCGAACACATAACCTAAAAAGGCAAGACGCGGGAAGAAATTTCCAAGGGATTCACCGACGGTCCCAAAAGCGCTAACAGCAATAGCTATAGCCGATCCTATAAGCATTCCTGTCAGTATTATCGCTATAACAGCTTGTCCACCGAGCTGGCGTACTCTGCTCAATTCGTCGGTAAGATCACTCGTGTCCATTTCTACTGTGAAGCGGCCCTTTTCGTACTGATCTAGCCATTTAAGGGTCGCCTCCTGAAGCGAGGGCATACGTTGAATCACTTCCCGCGCCGTATTGGTGGCCTCTTTTCTGATGGCCTCGGTGACGCGTTCGGTCGTGATTTCTTCAACAGCGACTTGTCGGACGTTGCGCTCGGCCATTTCGACCACACTTGAATCGGGGAGCAAAGCGCTGGTGATGGCCTCAAGCTGCATTAAGGCTTTGAGAGCCAGTGTGAGTTCCGGATCTAGCCTAAGACCGCTTTCCATCAACAAATTTAGGGCCTGACTAACTGCCGTTGAAAAAGATCCGCCACTTTCTGGATCTAGATAACGGCCGACTTGCCGATCAAACTTTCGATAATAGTTTCTGTCATCCACTTCTTTAAACGGTTTACTCAAGCTATGCATTACTTGAGCTAATCCACGTGAGTCATGCTCTTTTACAACCATTAGTAATTGAATAAGGTTTATACGCTGGTTTAAATCGATTTCACCAACCATGCCCATATCGATGTAATAAACTAAGCCGGTTTCCAAGCCAATAAGCACATTACCCGGGTGAGGATCGGCGTGAAAAAATCCGTCTATGAGTAATTGTTTGGTCAAACTGCGAATGACGGTTTCTGCTAAATCATGGCGATCAAGGCCAGCCTTAGCGATGGCCTCAACATTGGAGACTTTAACACCGTCCACAAAATCCATCGTCAGGATTCGCGATGTAGAATAATTCGAGTAAACGACTGGAATATGAACGCCTTCTATGCCGGCCATATTCTCGCTAATGCGCTTGGCGTTGTAGGCTTCTCCACCATAATCTAATTCGGCAACAATGTTGTCTCCAAATTCCTTTAGCACGCCAACGAAATCAGCATCTCGAGCCCATTCCGCCCGGCGTTCCATCACCCGAGCCGCGTTACCCATGATACCTAAATCCGCTTTGACTTGGTTTCGGATGCCTGGGCGTTGCACTTTAACAACGACGTCTTCACCACTTGGCAAGGTCGCTCTATGCACTTGAGCAGTTGAGGCAGCCGCGAAGGGTTCTTCCGCAAAGTAAGCATAGACTTCTTGCGGGGAATCTCCCAGTTCACTTTGTATCTCCTCTTCTACTTGTTCATAGGGAAATGGCGGAACGTCGCTTTGCAACTTGTTCATTTCAACTTCCCAATCAGGAGGAAGTACATCGGCCCGGCTAGATACAATTTGTCCCATTTTTACGTAGGTTGGTCCCAGCTCTTGGAGCATCAGGCGCATTTTGATCGGCGTACTGAGCGCCTCTAGCTCCTTGTCAGGATGATATATCCATTGCTGCATCCGGCGTCTTAGATCCCCTATAACACCTTGATCGAGCAACATTTCCAGCCCATAACGCAGCATAACGCTGTAAACCTGCTGCAAACGAAGATTTTCTCTTACGGTATCGATGCCAGTTCCATTTGCCATTATTCGTTATCTCCAGCTTCTTGTACTGTATCATCCACGATAGGAGGTGTTACACCTAAGGCATATTCGAGAAACATACTGACTAGCCCAATAACGGCGCCACCAAGAAATGCGGCTATTAATGAATTAATCTCGATGAATTCATCAAAAATTAAGGCCAGTAGCATGAGAATGACGGAGTTGATAATAACCACCACAACCCCATAAGAAGAAAACAATAGGGAAAGCGTCAAAAATTGAATAATCGGTTTAACTAACGCATTTAAAATGCCGAGGGATGCCCCTAATATTAGAAATGCCAACAGAGGATTATCCGTTGTAATTTTAATATTAGGAACCAATAAAGCGGCTACCGCCAACGAGAGTCCATTGATCAGTACCCTTAATAATGCCACTTTCCAATTGATTGCATGTTCCCTGCGAAATTTCATAATGATACAACTCCTTTAACCAGGCGATTATCTATCGCTTATGATATCGCTAGGATAATTCGGCGTCTCCTGCTGGCGCTCAATAACTATGTTCGAACTGTCAAAGACACAGAATTTGGGTTGGATAAGCCAAGCACCGAGAGATTATACAACAGATCGCATCAATTCCAGAGCAACTGAAGGCCAGTATCGCAATTGAAAATAAATAGGTATTTCGGTGATTAATGAGCCTTAAGCTACCGCATTTAATAATCCGAACCAATGATAATTCGGCATCTGATTTTTAGGTATGTCGGGTTTAGTCATCTAACGTAAACGGAATGCCATTATGATGGCGATAACGCCGCCCCCAATGGCCACTAGACCCACAACGATTGCAGAAGCGAAGGTGGCATAAATTGGGTTAAGCAGTATTAGCAATCCAAGGATAAAACTAAGAATACCCAATACGGCAGTGCCGAGTCCAGCCCCCTTAATGGCTCTCACAATATCGATTATTCCGATGACTAGCCCACCAATGGCTATGAGTGAAACTAGCAAGGTAGGAACTAGAATCGTGCTTACCAACGGATGCAAAATTACTAAGAGACCGGCAATGATACCAACAATTCCGGTCAATAACTTCAGTCCCCAGCGTTGTCGATTAAAAAAGATGCTGACAATGGCCAATATTCCGCCTGCTAACCAATAGATCCCAAGTATCTGCACGATAATTGACACGGTCATCGCCGGTTGGCTCAACAAAGAGATGCCGATAATCACGGCAAAGATCCCTTCAAGAAGGATAAGCCACCAAGGCATTTGGGAACCAGAGTCGGCCGTTGTTTGAGTCATTATTATTATTCCTAAAGGATTAGTCGAATTCTAAGAACGTATAAATTATGCGTGAACCAGCGCTGAAGAACGAGATGAAATCAATGGATTGTAGGCCTAAATCATGAATCAACTCATTTCTTCAACGCTGTCACATATCAGTCATTAACGAATCTAGCTAAATAACTGCATACAAGAGAAAGAACTTCTGAAGTTAAGCACTCTTCTCTTCTGATTCATCACTACTGGACTCGGCCGCATCCTCTTCTGATTCCTCGGCGCTTTCATCATCGACCGCTGCTTCCGCAACTGCCGCAACTGCGACAACGCCCTCATCTGTCGCTACAAATTCTTCTACAACAGCGCCTTCTTCTGTGGCCACAACCACTTCACCTGCAACGCCATCTTCTGTGACAACAACTGTTTCCATGTCGCCACCACTTTCTCCGGTTGCAATTCTTTGAGCTGCCATTCCTTCTTCGCCCGAAACCGCAGTAAAGGAAACCTCGTTTCCAGCAGCAAGTTGCTCAGCGATATCGGCCCTTAGCGCTTCTGTTAAGACATCCGCTCCGGCATCAGCCAACTGTTTTTCAACATCGCCGACCCATCGATGTTCGATTATTGCCACGATTGCCGAGGTGCCTGGTTGCAGGCCTTCGCCTATTTTTTCCAACCGCTCATCTGGAATGCCCGAGTCAACGACCTTGGCAGTAACACCACCTACTAAGGCTCCGACAGAAGCGCCCACGACGACTCCAGGAGGACCTCCAAGAAGTCCAATAACTGCCCCAATTGCACCACCAGCAGCTGCTCCCTTGCCACCACCTGGATCTGCTGTTTCCTTTATGTGCAGTTTATTCTTCTCATCACGTCGAATGACAGCTGCATCTTGAATATCAATCAACTTCTGCTTTTGGGCGTTTTTTAATTCTTTTAATGCCTGGTCTGCCGCAGTCTCATCTTGAAATGCAGCAACTATTAATTGAATAGGTACGTCACTCATTCGAATTCACTCCTTACTGGAAATCTTCGGGTTTTTTAAATCATTCGCCAAGCAAAACAAGCCTGCCGAGCTGTTAAGGATAACAAATTTTTTTACTTGGCCAATATGGCCGGCTGCCCGCCCTTTTGAAGCTATTTTAAATTATAGTTGTTGTTAGATGTGATAACCATTAGTGGCTGAAATAGAACAAAGTTTCCCCCTGACTGGTTGGTGCCATAAGAGGCAATGATACGAACAATTATCAACAGTCCGCTACTATTCAATCGCCTAGTAACAACCCCAAGACCCAGCTGATAACACTGATCACGACTGCTCCTAACAATGCGGCCCAAAATCCACTAATCGTCAAGGCGTCCGTTAGCCAGGAGGTCAATAGTAACAGCAGCGCATTAAGAATCAAGGTGAAAATGCCCAATGTAAAAACGATCAAAGGTGCTGAAAAAAATTCTAGGATTGGTTTGATCAGGGCATTAACCAAACCAAAAATCAAGGCAACGAGCAAAGCTTGCCAAAGATTGCCCGGCAATTCTATGCCCTCGATTAATTGCGCCGCCAACCAAATGGCAAATGCATTTACGAATAAACGAATTAGAAATTTAACCACGGGTTCTAGTTTCTATCTTTACGCCGAACGGGTACTGTTGGCAAGGACTTGACAGCGTTCTTATCCAATTTCAAATAGACTACGTCCTCATCGATCCGATCGATCTCATTTATCGGAATCGTTACATCTTTCTTCCCCCAGAGATGTCCTCTCAGGAGAACAAGGTGGGTAATATGGTGATTTTCCTGGTCAACAATGAATTCGTCTACGCGACCGATATGACCATCAGAAGCCTCTACTACTGAGCCACGGTGGATGGCTAATTCATTGTGCGGTATCTGCTCAACCATCCCATATATCTCCTGATAATTATCGTCGATTGATCGGTATGGCCAATATATTGCATCGGATTCTGTAGCCATTCGGCGTAGATCGTCTTCAACATCATATTCTTCTGCTCCTAGATATTGCATCCTGACAAATCTTTCTTGTCGATTTAACTCTTGTAACGAGCAATT
>JBFFVR010000011.1:0-14327 GCA_041570685.1 Promineifilaceae bacterium (SeqCode) | reverse complement strand
TACTGACCAGGCAGCGATAGTCATCTTTGGAAGCAATGCCCTCGTCGAACGGCCCATGAGCAGATTATCTGAGATGGCTCCAATTACCTCCGTCCCTATTAGCTTGCAGACGGATATCGCCGAAGCAATTCGTTTGGGTCTTGCTCTTTTTCCCGCCGGCAATGCTAGAAGGCTCGTTTTACTTAGTGATGGTCTTGAAACAACAGGAAATGCACTGAATGCGGCCGAACTCGCAGCCGCTGCCGGCGTGCCAATTGATGTCATCCCTCTGAAAAAAACTTTGACTTCTGCCGAAGTATTTCTCACACAAGTTAATACACCATCACAAGTCAGCCAAGGTGAGTTATTCAACCTTGAAATATCAGCTGAAAGCACCGTTGACACGGTTGCCGATGTTCGGGTATTGTCGGAAGGCCAACTGGTTTATGAAGAAAGCCATCCACTGCGAACCGGCATCAACAACTTTGTTATACAGCTAAGGGCTTCAGATCAGCAGTTCGCCCGTTACATTGTTCAAATTTCCCCTTCAGAAGACAAGTATCATCAGAACAATCAGCTAGCCTCCTATACCGAAATCGTTGGTCCACCTCAAATATTGCTCATAGCCGGGATCTCTGATAATGCCCAGGAACCTGAGCTTGCTTTCGAGCACATCGCTCAATTGAGTTCCGCTCTTGAGGCAACTGGCTTGAACGTTGTGCAAATTACCCCCGATAAACTCTCCTCAAATTTAGCGGAGTTAAACAATTTTGACAGCATTGTCATGGTGAATGTCAATGCTAAGCACCTATCAAATCGCGAAATGACTTCTTTACAAAGCTACGTTCGTGATCTTGGTGGAGGTCTCGTCTCGATAGGTGGGCCAGAAAGCTACGGTATGGGCGGATACTTTCGAACGCCATTGGAAGAAACGTTACCGGTTGATATGCAGATCATGGACCAGGAAAGGTTTCCTTCAGTCAGCATTGTCATTGTGATGGATCGATCCGGCAGCATGGCCGTTGAGGAAGGCGGTTTAGCCAAAATACAACTTGCTTCTGAGGGAGCTGTACGCGTCGTCGAACTACTAAATGATTTTGACACAATTACGATCATTCCTGTAGACACTGAACCAGACCAGTTAATTGGACCTGTTCTGGCTTCGGAACGAGAAACAATTGTAAATCAAATTAGGGGAATCGGTGCAGGTGGTGGCGGAATCTTCGTTCGCGCCGGATTGCAAGCAGCGGCTGATGCTCTAGACCAGAGCCCTGGAAATGTCAATCATATAATTCTTTTGGCTGATGGGGCTGACTCCGAGCAAAAGGAAGGAGTGGCTGAATTGATCTCCGGCCTTGTCGAAGAAGGGGCGACTATTTCAACAGTCAGCATTGGCGACGGACCGGATGTGCAATGGCTGCAACAGATGGCTGCTTTGGGCAATGGCCGATTCCATTTTACAGATCGGGCAGCTAACCTCCCTCAAATTTTTACGCAGGAAACGACGACAATTCAGCGTTCCTACTTAGTGGAAGAACAATTCTTCCCAACGCTCGGTAATTCAAGTTTTGCCAGACATCATGCGATTATCAGGTCATTAGAGAGCCAAGGCATCACGAGGGTGCCCTCCCTTGATGGTTATGTAGGTACCAGTCCCAAGAGCAATGCCTTAGTCCTCCTTGAATCACACTTAGGCGATCCTCTACTTTCAGCCTGGGAATACGGTCTTGGTCGCTCGGTAGCCTGGACCTCAGATGCAACCGGACAATGGGGAAGTGAATGGGTTAACTGGGATGGCTTTGCCTTGTTCTGGTCCAATGTCATCCGCTGGTCAATACAGCGCTCCAGCGGGAATTTCGTTGAAACTTCAGTAGATTATTCAGAGGAAGAAGCCAAGCTAACTGTTGAAATTCGAGACGAGCAAAACCAATATCTCAACAGTTACGATATGGAAGCCGGCATTGTTTCTCCAGAGGAAAGATCCTTTACTCGTGATCTAATACAAACCGCACCTGGGAAATACGAAACATCATTCAACCCGACGGAAGAGGGCGCCTACCTGATAGGCATCTCCGGAGAATCGGAAGATGGGCAATCAGCGGTTGCTCATACAAGCGGCTGGATACTTGGATACTCACCGGAATACAATCAGTCACAAACTGACCTGGCTCAGCTGGACAAGCTTAGTGTGGTCACCGGTGGACGAAACTTAGTCGTGCCCGAGGAGTTAGATCCGGCTATGGTATTTGATAAAGGACCGCTGGCTGCGAAGGCGAGACTACCTATTTGGCCTTGGCTGGTTGGACTTGCAGTCTTGCTGTTGCCCCTTGATGTTGCTATCAGGCGCTTGGCCATAACAAGACAAGATCTACACGGAGTCTGGCGCCTAGTACTCAGCAAATGGCAATCTCCAGCGACGGCAGCGGATCAGCGTAGCGAAAACATCGACCGTCTCTTTGAAGCCAAGCAAAGGGCCACTTTGCCAGAGAAGCAAAAGCCTGTCACTTCTGATCCTGCGCCTGTTACACCCTCACCGGAAGACGGCGGGCAAGAAATGGATCAACAAAATTCCATTAATACCGGCCCGACGTCAGGAACGAATCAACCAGAGACCTCAAATGACGAACGGACCCTGGCGTCTCAGTTACTCGAAAAGAAACTTCGTCGACAAAAGAATTCTAGCGAAAGTTCTACGGAAGACTGATCATTCGATATTCTGATTCGGCAGATAAGCTGTTGATCACAGCTCCATCGATTTTTCTTCTATCATCGCAAGCGCATTCCTTTTAAATTCCTCAACAGAGATCGCTCCACGATCCTCATTAACACGAGTGCGCACGGCAACTGCTTTGTCTTCCATCTCGCGATCACCCACGATCAGCATATAGGGCACTTTCTGCAACTGGGCTTCTCGAATCTTGGCATTCATACGACTATTGCTGTCATCGGTATCCACCCGAAGTCCTGCACTTTTTAATTCGGATGCAACTTCACGGGCATAGGCAACATGACGATCTGTAATTGGAATAAGTACGGCTTGAACAGGGGCCAACCAAAGAGGAAAAGCCCCATTAAAATGTTCAATTAGAATCCCCACAAATCGCTCCATACTACCGAAAGGTGCCCGGTGGATCATAACAGGCCGGTGTTTTTGGCCATCTTCACCCGTGTATTCGAGTTCGAAGGCCTCGGGGAGCCAGAAATCAACCTGCACCGTACCCAACTGCCATTCTCGTTTAAGGACATCACGAAAAATGAAATCCAGTTTGGGTCCGTAGAAAGCTGCTTCTCCTACTTCCACAGAATACTCGAGACCAACGTGATCAATAGCTTGTTGAATTGCCTTTATGCCTTTTTGCCACATGTCAGGTGTGCCGGCATATTTATCGCTTTCCGGATCATTAATACCCAGACGAGCACGAAAATCCGATAATCCCATGGCATCGAATACATATTGTATTAATTCGACAACTTTTATGAATTCTGACTCAAGTTGATCCTGAGCCACAAACAAATGGGAATCATCAACCGTAAATCCGCGTACCCGCGTTAATCCGTTAAGTTCGCCACTCTGTTCATATCGATAAACTGTGCCAAACTCTGCTAATCGATAAGGCAGATCCCGGTAACTTTTCGGCGCACTTTTGTATATTTCGATGTGATGGGGACAGTTCATTGGCCTCAGCAGAAATTCTTCCCCATCAATATCAATCGGCGTGTACTGACTATCTTTGTAATAGGGATAATGTCCGCTTTTAATATACAAATCAATTTTTGCTATGTGAGGTGTTAAAACAGGCAAATATCCCCGTTCGAGTTGCGCTTCCCGCAAGAATTGCTCTAGCGTCTCTCTTAATACCGTGCCTTTTGGTAACCACAGAGGCAGGCCGGAACCAACTGTTTGGGAAATATGAAATAGTTCCAGATCTTTTCCAAGACGACGATGATCTCGCTTTTTAGCTTCCTCCAAGAGTTTCATGTAAGCATCTAGTTCAATGCGATTGTGCCACGCTGTTCCATAGATCCTCTGCAATTGAGGTCGATTTTCATCACCACGCCAATAGGCCCCGCTCGATCGCAGAAGCTTG
Source organism: Promineifilaceae bacterium (SeqCode) (assembly GCA_041570685.1). GTDB lineage: Bacteria > Chloroflexota > Anaerolineae > Promineifilales > Promineifilaceae > UBA11865. The sequence goes on along the minus strand of JBFFVR010000011.1, from coordinate 10,260 downwards.
ACTGAATTACCCCTGATTTCTTTGAGCGATTGAACATGTGGACCTCGGCATAAATCAGCAAATTTTCGATGCTGGTAAATTCCTACCTCGTTAACTGGTTCACTTATGGACTTGCCATTTTCGTCAACTTTGCCCGCAGCCAAGTCGTTGATTAGCTCGATTTTGTATGGTTGATCGGCGAAAAATTCCAAGGCCGCATCAATTGACATTGTTGAGTACTCGAATTGTCCTTTTTGCTTGAGCAATTCTTTCATTCTTTTTTCGATGGCCTCTACAGCCTCCGGCGAGAAGGTGATAGGTTTTCCATTTTCGTCTTTTCCAAGATCGAAGTCGTAATAGAAACCATCCTCGATCGGGGGGCCAATCGCTAATTTGGCCTCAGGATATAGACTCAATACCGCTTCTGCCATAACGTGCGCGGCCGAGTGACGAATACGATAGAGATCGCTATCTTCATATGATAGACCGTTCTTTTCTGCCATAGTAACCTCCGAAACTAAATTGAACCCAATGCAACCCTTAACTGTTGACCAGAATGCTTTTAAGCTACGTCCAGCGAAAAAGGCCTGCAAAATATGGGCACTAAAAAACGCCACTGCCCAAATTTGGGGCGATGGCGTTCGGTCGCGGTTCCACCCAATTTTAGCACCCGAATACAGATGCTCTCATGGTAGCTGTTAACGGTGCCTGCCGGATTATCCTAGTTGCTAACCCTTCAAGACAGTCAGGTGGCGTTCAGAAAATCACTCTCGGGGGGTTTTCGTCATTTGCCTAATCATGAGGGCTTCCAGCCTCTGGCCTCTCACTCTCTAGGACAGGCTCAATAACTACTCGTCCCGATCAACGTTTTCATTTGTTATTTCAAATCATTATAAGTAAAGTGAATTGCTTGTCAAGAATCTATTTAACATTTCCGGAGAAACCAACATTGTGTCTGGAGTACAAGCAAATATAAATAAGAGTCGATGAGTAAGATTGATTATTTGCTTTCACTATTTTTGAAGAGTAAAGCATCTGGATTAATTGAAATGGCCAATAGCTATCATTGCCTGCTCGTTTACCCATGTTATAATGCCAGACCGAACGAGTAAGTTGTCAAATTTGTAGTATGAAATCTAGCAGATCATCAAGAAATCAGTCGCGAAACAAGGTGCGATTGCCATTATGGGCTTTAGGTCTTTTAGCCGCGATTGTGGTAATTTTTCTTGTCATTTCCGCGGTTTGGTTGTTCAACACCGTCGTCGGCTTGGCATCTGATTGGCAAGTTACCGATCCTGATTTTGATGAGGTTGGCCAATCAGTATCTCAGACCGATGACGGTCAAATCATCATTCCGAACCAAGAGCCAGATAACGGTTTGTCCATCATCTCAAATCCTATTCTTGAAAAATGGTCGGGGAATGATCGGGTAACTATATTAGTCCTTGGGATTGACCAAAGATGTGATGAAGATGGTCCGACGCGCACCGATACCATGATGCTACTCACCGTGGATCCAGTCGGACTGAGCGCCGCTGTCTTATCCCTTCCAAGGGATCTTTGGGTTGAAATACCAGGCTTTGGGGTCGATAAAATTAATCAGGCGCATTTTCTTGGTGAAGTGTATGATTATCCGGGTGGTGGACCTGGACTCGCTTTGGAAACGATTGAAGGCATCATGGGAATCGACGTAAATTATTACGCCACGATCAATTTTAATGCCTTTGTGGAACTAGTGGACGAGATTGGGGGAATCGACATCGAAGTACCTGAAGCTATCGAGGATGATTCGTATCCTGACAATTGCTATGGATATGATCCCTTTTACATTGAAGAAGGGCAACATCATCTTGACGGAAACTCGGCGTTAAAATACGCTCGAACGAGGGCTACTTTCGGTGGAGATGTGGATCGGGCAGCACGCCAGCAACAAGTCGTAATGGGAGTGCGTGAAAAGGTCACAAGCGTCAATATGGTCCCTCAGATTATTACCAAGGCTCCCGAATTATGGCGAATTTTTCAAGATAATGTTGAAACCAATTTGTCAATGAGTGAGGCACTTGAACTTGGCCTGCTGGCACAAGATATCCCGGGCGACCAAATCCGAACGGAAGTGTTGGATTATAATTACGTATACAATGAGGTCACTCCGGACGGGCAGGCTGTGTTAATACCCATAAGAGACAATATTCGCTCCTTGCGAGATCAACTATTCGCCCCTCCTGCGATACCCACACCTGTCATCGAAAATTTGTCAGAATTGATGGCAGAGGAATCAGCCAGGGTGGCCGTTTATAATGGCACGCAAGTTTTTGGATTGGCTGCGACGACACAGGAATACTTATTAGAAAATGATATTTCCGTTGTTGAAATCGGCAATGCAGATTCAGCTGATTATCGTAGCACCCAAATTATCGATTACGGATCGTTCCCAAGCACCGCGCGTTATTTAGCCCAGATCATGGATATCCCACCCCTAAATATAAGTAACAGTCAAAAGCCAATAGGGGATTTTGATTTGCTGATCATCATAGGAAATGACTGGCAAGTTCCTGGTACCGAATTGGAATAATAACGCCAAGAAGATGTGTAAAAGAGGCGATAATAAACGAGGTTGGGTGATGCCAGCTGCCATTTTACTATGGTAAAGATCATTCTGGCTCCTATCTTGGTTGTGTTTCTGCTGTTTTCGGCCGTCGCCTGTCAATCTTCGTCTTCCGAAACGAGCCAGGATTCGTCACCAACACCAGTAGCATCGCAAACAGCGACCAAGACACCGATCCCAACCATTGAGCCAACTGAAACAAATACGCCACGCCCAACATTAACCCCATCGCCTCGTCCGACCCTTACACCAACCCCACAGAGTACTCCTGCAGCAAATTGGCAGGTTTTTGGGGACGAGCGTTTGGGGTTGCGAATCAGCGCTCCTGTATCTTGGGCTGACATGACCGCAAGTCTGCGCGTTTCCGAGGCTTTTGGTCATTTTGGACCCCGACTTCTCTTGCTAACAGATTCAACTGAAACTGGGTTAGACCTATTTAACGGCCCAGCCAGAGAAGAAGGTGTGTTCGTTTTTGGTTTTATTGGAAGCCCTTTATCCACAGAAATCCAGCCCATTACTGCTCTTAATGATATCTTAGAAGCGGCCGAAATCGAGGGGCAGCTAATCTCTGGACCAGTAGAAATAGCTGTAAATGGAATGTCAGGAGCAATGGTTGACTTATCCACGGATCCATTGGGCCTGTTTCCATTAATGCAACAATCCTGGCGACACCGTTTACTGGTGCTTCGTGGAATAGAAAACGGCAACCTGGCCGTCTTCCTTATCGGTAGCCCCCCTGAAGATTGGGATAATCACAGAGCCCTTGTCGAAGAAATGCTGGCAACTATCTCTTTGCCAGAAACGAAAACCAATATCAACGGCCAATTGGCCAATGGCGAGCAAGCCAATGGCGTTCTCCGGGAGGATTTCTCAGATATCTGGACCTTTAACGGTGAAAGCGGCCGCTTTGCTACCGTTACTGTCACGCCAGAAGATAGCCAAATCGACCTAACCCTTACTCTGGTAGATCCCTTAGGAAATATACTAGCCAGCGTTGATACGGCTTATGCCGGGGATCTCGAAGTAATGACTGATCTGCTCTTACCATATGATGGCACTTATATTATCGAAACAACCGAATTTTTTAATGAATCGGGACCTTACCAAATATCTGTGCTACTTACAGATGAGGCTCAATACGGCGGGGGAGGCCGGATCAATTTTTCCGAGGACATAAGGGCCGAACTGGCTGAAGATGGCGAACATATCTGGCTATTTGAGGGAACTGCAGGCCAAGATGTTTCTATTGTTCTATCTTCATTAGATGATCAACTGGATGTGATTTTGGAAGTGCGAGGACCAGATGACCGTGAATTAGCCCTGCTAGATGAAGGCTTTGCTGGAGATACGGAAGTACTGACTGGCCTCGAACTAAATGTAACGGGCGACTACGTTATATTGGTTCGCGGTTTTGCCGGACATGGAGGCGCTTACTCCTTATATCTGGACGAAGGCGGCGAAAGTACGGTCAATTTCCATGACGCTGGCGACTTGAGCTATGGCGATATTAAACAAGAACTCTTGAGAGATGATGAAGCCCACGCCTGGTTCTTTGAAGGATTTGAAGGCGAGGAAGTAACAATTGAGGTATCTCCTTTAGATCCGGTAATGGATTTGGATATTTGGTTGCTTGATCCGGAATTGAATGAAGTTGCCGTTAAGGATGAGTTTTTATCAGGAGAGTCAGAAAAAATTGAGCAATTATTGCCCAAGAACGGTCAATATCTGGTTTTAGTGCGGGAGTTCTTCGGGGAGTCAGGCGAATACGAAATTGCGTTAAACCTGGGAGGCGGGGATGATATCGAGATCGCTGGAACTTTGAGTTACAGCCAGACAGTGGAAGGTGAATTTCCTTCAGGCAAACAAGCCGGTTGGTTATTTACTGGCATTCAAGGAGATATCGTCAATGTAAATGTCTCGACTCGGAATCCTGAACGGGATTTGGTCATCGTACTGTTAGATCCAGTTGGTGTTGCAGCAGTAACCGTTGACGCAACCCTATCGGGTTTGCCCGAAAGACTGGTTGCCTTTCGATTGCCGGCAGATGGTCAATGGACCATTTTGATCCAGGAGTTCTTCAATGAAGGCAGCGATTATGAACTGACTCTCACGAAACAAGAACCATGATCGACAACGGGACAGACCAATCCGTCAGCCTGGATATCTCCAACCACTAATTCTTGGAAAGAGACAAATTGTAAACGTCCCTCCTCTTCCAACCTGAGCGCTCAGCCACTTTGGATGCCGCGTCTTTTCGTGAAATTCCTTCATCCATTAGCTCATTCATTGCTGTTTGCACCGCTACCTCATCCCATCGAGAAGCTTCCTGCGAGGCGCCACTGATGACAATTGTAATTTCACCACGAACTCGCCCTTCTTCGAAATAGCCCAACGCCTCATTTACCTCCCCACGCCATGTTTCTTCATAAAGCTTTGTTAGCTCCCGGCTAACGCTTATTATCCGATCGCCAAGCACGGTTCGAATATCCTCTAACAAAGCTCGAAATCGATGTGGTGACTCGAAGATGACGAGGGTATAAGGAATATTCGCTACCTCGGAAAGCGATTCCCGTCGCGCAGCACTCTGACGAGGCAAAAAACCAAGGAATAGAAATGCATCGGTCGGCAATCCACTGGCTACAAGAGCTGCAACCGCGGCCGATGGGCCCGGAATCGGCACAATTGTTATGCCGGCTTCAATTGCGGCGGTTACCAGCTTATAACCCGGATCAGATATGGTAGGCATGCCGGCATCGGAGATGAGGGCGATATCTATTGAAAATAGCTGTTCCACCAAGTCGTCAATGCGTTCCGGCTTACTAAATTCATGAAAACTAACCATTGGGGTGGCTATATCGTAGTGTTTCAATAAACGACCGGAGTTACGCGTGTCTTCGGCCGCGATGAGATCAACTTCTTTCAGCGTTCTCAGCGCTCGCTGACTGATATCTTCGAGATTGCCAATTGGGGTACCAACGAGATAAAGGACAGGCATGGAAGTTTTGGACGCCAAAAAAAATAGAGTTCGGCCATTGTATCAATGCCAAACTCTATTGGCCAAATAGAAATGAAATATCTAGTGATTCTGGACGAAAACAAAATAGATTAAGTTCTGATTACAACTGGCCCGGGTCTGGATCCTGTAAACTTGCGAAACGGCCGTACCGCTTGAAGTCTCAAGCTGGACATTATTCTCCTGAACCCTGGGAGCATCGAACAAAAATTGCTCGAAACCACTTGGCCCGTAAGCGGGAGCATCACCTACGGTAACTCGAGCATCAATACCAGCATCCCAAACATGAACTACATAAGCACCTTGCGGAACGGGATTACCATCGATATCGAAGACTTCACCCGCGATTCCCATCCAATTACAGCCAGCTGAATTGGCATAGTTCTGCAAATACTGCGGGCTAACTAAATCCTTTGTGAACGGAAACGGCGAACGGGTGCTCGATGCTGTTGGCGTTGGTCCAGCTGTCGGCGTATTAGTTACCGTCGGCGTCGGTGTCCTCGTCGGCGTCGGTGGCGGGAATGTAGGCGTTATCGAAGGCGTTAGTGTAGGAGGAATTGTGTTTATTGGCACTTGTGTTGCCGTCTCCTCCAGAGAAGGAGGCGTGTTCGTAGGTGGCAAAAAATTCTCAGGTGTATCCGTCGGCGGGGGTGTAGCCGTCAACGTAGGAGGGGCTGGAGCAGTAGACGCCAGCGTGGGTATGGGCGCTTCTTCCGTTGCACCAAACAGATCTGCAACGAAATTATCTGGAACAAGAACAACCAATGCCACTAAGGCTAATACTGCTATTGCACCAACGACTAAAGCGATGGTCAGTATATTTATTAACGTGGTTCCGCCTTGACCGCTCGAATTATCGATGTCGAAGTTTTCGTCTTCCATGATATTTTTCCCTGCAACTCACATTGCCAGCAATCAGCGTTCAAAAATGCGCTTAGGTTCCAGTCTCAACAAACTGAATGATCTCGGCTTGGGCCCTTTGTTCTGCCAGCCATTGCTCAAAACGTTCTTGCAAGCGCACAAAGAGTAGGTCAGCTGTAAGGATGCGCTGGGGATCTTTTTCCAATACTTGAACAAGATAATAGGTCGTTCCTGATCCATCTGCCCTCGAAGCCACAATAACTTCGCTATATTGACCAGGTTCCAGTGCAAAAGCGGCTGCCTCAACTTCAGGAACCAATAGTGAACCTTGGGCAAAATAGCCAAGATCGCCACCATTATCACCTGTTACCCGATCAAGCGAATATTGCTGAGCCAGAATGGCGAAATCAGTGCCGTTACGAGTTTGCTCCAGCAACGACTGAGCCAATGCTTCATCATCCACCTGGATATACCGAGCACGCACTTGTTCGACTGCCGTTGGAACATCAGCCGTTACGGTCGCTACTGTTTGTTCAGTCAACATCTCATTTGCTAAAGCAAGCCGAAATTCGTCCAATGTTAGTTGATTAGCCTCCAACCAGGCCGTGAAATTTTCATTCCCACCCGACAGTTCTTGGAGTTCAGCTACGCGTGCCTCCAAAGCCTCGGAGGTCACTGAGATCCCGAAATCTTCGGCTGCCTGGGCTATCAATTTTGTTTCAATCAGGGCATCCAAAACGGTAACAGCATAGCTGTTCAACGGATCATCGGTACTTAAGCCTAATTGAGTTTGGGCCTGTTCATAGCGGGCCAATTCTTTTTGATATTCCGCCAACGTTATGGCTTCACCATTAACCAATGCAGCAAGAGGTTCTTCGGGAGTTGGCGACACTTCAGGGGTTGGTGGCTCAGCTTGTGCCGGTTCTCCATCGCCAGGTTCAACGCCAGTTGCTGGTGCGCTAGGCGTCTCTAGAAATACCTCGGCGGTTGGGATCTGAGTCGGAAGTGGCTGGTCTTGACAGGCAGCCAAGACAACCAGGATCAAAGCAATAAAGACAATAAAACTGAGTCGATTCATATTGGCCAATCCGCGAATCTGGAACGAGGGTCGATTAACATCAACCTCAATTTATCACGACATAATGTTTGCAGGATTATACACCCGCACTAGGTCAACGCAACAGAGTACCAGAGTATTGTTTTTAATTTTAAGAGAATTTACCAGCGGGAAGGATGGGTGATCGTCACTCTTTTTACCAATCTTTAACGGGAATAAGGGATCAATTTTCAACAACCATTTCACCGTTCTTGTATACGGCCGCGACTAGATTTCCACCGAATCGATAGCCCAGTTGCCGATAGTCGTCGGTGTCTAGGATTAAGATATCAGCTTGCTTGCCAGGTTCTAAACTCCCAATCTCTTCTCCTCTACCAATCGCATAGGCGGCATTGCGGGTTGCCGCTGCCAGCGCTTGTCCTTGCGTCAAACCCATATAACGACAGGCCAGCGCGATGATCATTTGCATCGACTCACACCACGAAGTTCCCGGATTTAAGTCCGTTGCCAAGGCTAAAGCAGCTCCAGCCTGCAATATTTTCTTCGCTGGCGTGTACTCTTGATGGCTTAATCCAAAAGGAGTACCAGGCAAACCAACCGCTACCGTCTGTCCTTGGCCGAGAGCTTGGATATCCACATCAGGTGTCTGCACCAAATGATCTGCCGATATAGCTCCTAATGAAACAGCCAGAGCAGTCCCCCCAAGGCCAACAAACTCGTCAGCATGAACTTTCAGAGCAAATCCCATATCTCTGGCCGCAATTAGGATTCGCCTTGTTTGTTCCAAATCAAAAACACCCTCCTCACAAAATACATCACAAAACAGATCAACTTTGTTACTGATCATCCACTCGGCGGCCGCCGGAAGCATTTCTTCGATAACCAGATTAACGTAGTCCTCTGTCCGACCACCGTATTCCTCAGGAATGGCGTGGGCTGGTAAAAATGTAACGCTCAATTCAACCGGTTGGATTTGGCTAAGCTCTAAAATAGCCTGCAGTTGCCTAATTTCAGCGCCTGTCTCCAATCCGTAGCCAGTTTTTGCCTCTGCACTTGTGGTTCCGTGAACTAACATTCGATTCAACCGCGGCTGATTATCCTTGACCAAATCTGAAACAGTTGCTTCCCTTGTATGGCGAACTGTCGACATGATGCCCCCACCAGCAGCCATGATCTCCATATAAGATGCCCCAGCCAACCGCATTTCAAATTCACTCGCCCGATCTCCATACCACGGCAAATGAGTATGGGGATCCACGAAGCCAGGGATGACACACCGTCCCATGGCATCGACAACGTTGTCAGCGGCATAGCGTCTAATGAGTTCAGAATTTGGGCCAACCTCGACGATCCGACCGTTTTTTACGGCGATCGCTCCGTTTTCGATTATTTCTAAGAGACCCAGATTGTTACCCCGTTGAGGACCTTCTGGCCCTGCGACGGTGCATAGTTGTCCGGCCGAATGGATCATCAGATCAATTTGCTCCACAATATTCTCCTATTTCTTTATTCTTCGACTATTTCGATAGACTGGTTCAAAATTAAAGCATTGTCCCCAGCATCGGTCGATAATCTCTCTAATGAAATCATATCGTATAAACCAATAAGCAGCTGATAACTACCAGGGATAAGATCTTCTGGCACAACCAAATGATGGGAATCAGTGATAAACTCATCTGCAACCCAACCAGTCGTTGGGCGCCGCCATTCATCAGGTATGGCATCACTTCCGACAATCAGCCGTCCAGAATCGTCAAGCAATTGAACGAAAGACTTGTAGTTGATCGGCGTTTCACCTTGTGATTGCCACAATAGGGTTACGGGTAGTTCTTTTCCCAAGCCGATCGCTAATGGCAAATCATAGCCTATTAAATTAGCTACTTGACCAAAACCCATCTCCTGCCTAAAAGTCATATCAGGAGGGTCATATAAATGGGCCGGCGTGTCAATGTTTATGGCATTCAAGTTTATCACTTCACCAGTGTCAGTGGTCATTGCAAGCTGATAAGCACCTTTATCCAATGAAGCTGGCAAAGATAGTCTAAGCGAGCCCCGCCAAAGATCGTCAGTTTGCCACTGGGAAGTAGGAAATCCGGGCACCAAGGGCACTTCAGCAGACAGCTTCGTTATCCCATCTTCATCAATTAATTCTAGCTTTACAAAGCTATCCTGGCCTGGCATATTAGTCGCGCGCCAATACAATACTATCGGCAATGTTTGGCCAGCGAACATGGTCTTCTCAGGTAGCGAATATCCTAATAAATTGATCCCTTGCCCCAGAGACAAATTCGATTTCGTTTCCATATCGATTTGGCTCAAATCTACCGGTTCCCTTGGAGCTTGAAGTTCGATAGGCGCTGCTGATAGGCTCTGACCAATTGGAGCACCGCTATCATCCAATATATTCAGACGGTTTTCCGGTTCATTGTACCGGTATGCGTTGATTTCGATAGTGTAAGGGCCTGGCGGAATGCCGGGCATTAGTGAAATCTGATGTCGGTCAGCGGCATATTTTCCTTCCGACCATTGAGATGTTGGGATTACACCAGGATGTTGTTTATCGCTCTGACCCACAATTTCCCCATTCTCACTGACTACCACCACACTCGTGCTAAAGTCCTCGCCAACATCTTCCGCTAGTCGCCAATAAAGGGTTACCTCTAAAAGTTGATCAGCCTCTAAATGATCGGGGGCATCCAACCCCAGCAGAATTAATTTGTCATCAAAATTCTTCTGATTTGTGTT
>JBFFVR010000010.1:0-14996 GCA_041570685.1 Promineifilaceae bacterium (SeqCode) | reverse complement strand
GCAGAAAAGCGCTGCGAATTTGAAGGGGGAAGTACCCGCGGGCATGTTGCATGGCATGTCCCATCTCGTGAGCGGCAACGCCAGCCGCTGCCACACTTGGGGTATTGTGAACTTCTGGACTCAGGCGAAGCACTTTCTTACGCGGATCGTAGTGATCGCTCAGAAAACCCTTGCTTTGCTCAATCTGGACATCATAAAGACCTTGAGCATCGAGCAATGTTCGGGCCACTTCAGCACCTGTAACGCCCCGAGCAGTTCGCACCTTTCCGTATTTTTTAAACGCTCCGTTAACCCGCGATCGGGCCCAAAGCCCAAGAAGTAGGCCGGGAAGAGCGAATAGTAGCCAAATTGGACTAAAAAACATTTCTCTTTCTACAGTTGGTTTTCGTTCTGGACTGGAATAGTCGCAACTTTAAGTCGTTTTTCTGCCCGATGCTTGATTAAGCGGGCAATACCGAGTAGAGACAATCCTGCTATCCAAGCCGGAACGATTACGATAAGGGGATTGATGCTAAGGCTCATTAACTACATCCTTGTCTAATTCTTAAATTACTAACAACTACTAACAACAATAAAAAATTCACTACGCCCGCGGACATCATTTTTTCATATATTGATTCCCCGGTCAATACCTATGATGGTTTTTCAAACACAGCTCTTACAAATTAGTTGTCTCACTTATCGGGCACTTAGAATAAGGTTCACCTGCTTACAAGAAACAGGGTTTGGGATAAGCGCCGAGTATAATAGAGAAATTATACAAAATAGACCCCTAATCTCTTATTGTTTGCCCGTCCAGATACGCTAAACTGGTTATTAATTACCCATTTACAACTGGCAACCAATACTTGCGTAGAGTTCTTAATGCGATTGAGCAGCATTCGAATCATTTATGGCATAACACTAATATCTATGCTTCTTGTGTTGCCTTCTTTCACTAGCGCTCAGGAAGCCGATTCTCCAGATCTGACAATGACTGCCCGGGCAGGATTTGATGGATTTTATAAAGGAGAGTACTGGATTCCAATCCAAGTTACCGTATCGAACGAGGGACCATCCATTGAGGGAGCCCTACAGGTGGCTGTCGAAGATTCTGGTGCCGGTAATGATGTCGTTTATCAAGCCCCCATTTCACTGCCAACACCTTCTGTTAAGAAGCAAACACTTTTCATCCAATCACCCAGTATCTTGGCGAATCTGGAGATAGACCTAGTTGATCAAGACGGGGTCATTTTGAAATCTGTTGAATCGAATCAACTTGGTTGGCTGGAAATTGACAGTTTGTTATATGGGGTGGTGACTGATGAACCAGGCGACTTAGATTTGCTTGAAGATCTCTTTTCTGACAGAACCGATGCGGCCGTTGCCTATTTGGATATATCTGATCTGCCTGAATCACCAGCGGCTTGGAATGCCCTTGATGTGCTGATTTTCCATGATGTCGAAACTGGCCAATTGACTCAAGCTCAGCTTGACTCCCTAGGTGCTTGGATAGGATCGGGCGGACAGCTCGTCGTCGCGGCCGGAGCTGATTGGCAAGCAACTTCGGCCGGTTTATCGTCGTTTCTGCCGGTCACAATAAACGCTACTCAATCGATAGACGATCTGCCAGCACTACAATCAGCAGCCGGACAACCTTTTCGCGATTCAGGGCCCTATGTGGTGGCAATAAGTGAATTAACCAACGGTGAAATCTTACTTCAAGAAGTTGAATTACCCTTATTAGCCCGGCGAGAACTCGGTAGAGGCTCGGTTTACTTTCTATCTCTTTCCCCAAGTGCAGCGCCACTGGTGGATTGGGATGGCGGTTCATTCCTCTGGCAAGAAGTAATAAATCGTATCCCGGAGCAACCTCAGTGGTATGTTGGATTTCGAGATGGCTTTTCGGCCAACAACGCAGTTTCCAGTCTGCCCGATTTTAGCTTACCATCAGTGTGGCAGTTATTTTTATTCTTGTTGGTCTACATCATCGTTTTAGGACCGTTGAATTATCTAATCCTTCGCAGGATCGGCCGTCGAGAATTGGCCTGGATAACCATTCCTGGACTGGTCGTTATTTTCAGCGCAATTGCATTATTGGCAGGATTTCGTTTAAAAGGTAATGACATTATTATCAATCAAATGTCTGTCGCTTCTGGGCATTTGGATGGCGACGACGTGCGAGTTCAGACGATTATGGGGCTATATTCGCCCAAGAGAGATACTTTCGATTTATCATTTGCATCCGGAACTCTCGCACGACCTTTCGTCGCCAGTTACGGCGACCTGGCTAGTGGAGGCAACCTCCAGGCTGTGCTACAAGGCCGGAATGTAGTATTAGATGATATTCGAGTTGATGTAAGTGGAATTGAACCTTTGGTAGCGGATTCATACCAGACGGCTCCGACTTTGGAGGGACAGGTTGCTTTACGTTCGGAGAATGGTGACATTATGTTGAACGCGAACCTGCAAAATAATGGCCAAACTACGTTAGAAAACGCGACCATATTACTAGGTTCTTCAGCAATCTCTTTGGGGGATATAGCGCCAGGTGAATCGGCGAGTGTCAACCAGGCAATCAATCTTAATTTGAGCAATCCTGCCAGATCAGGCAGCCTTTCATTTGCTCCAGGGAGTCCTTCCCTCGCACCTCTATCAATGAATTACAATACGATTCTTGGCACATCGGAATATTTTTCTGATCCGGATGCCTATGCCCGATGGCAGATTCTCGAAGCTTTAGCAGGAAATTTTGGTTCGTCATCGTCGGTAAACAATATAACGAAGGCGACGCTTATCGCATGGACGGATGAGCAACAGCTAGCGGTTGAGATGGCCGAAAAACAACATGAAGATTTGGGGACGACGGTCTATTTTCTCGAACTGCCCCTCGAACGTTCAATAGCTGACCAAGAAATCATTGTTTTGCCTCGGACGTTGCTAAACTGGCATGTAATTGGGGAAGACGGTGTATTTGATCCAATGATAAATAATCTCTATTTGCCTCCTGGCTGGGTGGAATTCGAGTTTGAACCTTGGCCTGAATTTCAAAACATTTCGGTTCAGGATCTTTCTGTGATTCTCCAAGAGCGTGATAACGTTCAATCTCAACCATTACCCCGTTTACTTATTTGGGACTGGCAGCAAGAGAAGTGGACGACCGTAGATGATCTTATCTGGGGTCAGACGAGAATCCAGGATCCTTCAGCCTTTTTAAGTTCTGATAACAGAATCCGTCTGCGATTGCAAAACGATTTTTCTCAAGGGATAAATGTATCCGAAATATATCCTGAACTCAGTGGCACATTTGATTAGCATCCCAGAAATTTAGAAATGGCGGACTGTCGTCAGCCACAGGTTGTCTGATCAGTTTAAGAAAATCTGAAATGAATCATATCATAGAGATTCAGTCGCTAAGCAAAAAATACGGTCATTTGACAGCCCTGGATGATCTGAATCTGAGTATCGAGACCGGGGCAGTGGTTGGTTTTATTGGACCAAATGGTGCCGGAAAAACAACTACCATACGTGTATTGACCACTTTGCTGCAACCATCCTCCGGAGAAGCCAGGGTCAAGGGGTATTCGGTCGTTTCAGAACCGAGAAAGGTCCGCAGTTTGATCGGCTATATGCCAGATTTTTTCGGTGTTTACGAGGAGATGAAGGTTTGGGAATATCTGGATTTTTTCGCTGCCTGTTATGACATACCAGACAGAAGCCGAAATGGCTTGATAGATGACCTGCTGACCCTGGTCGATCTTCGCCACAAGAAAGATGTGTACGTGGACAGTCTTAGTAGGGGGATGCAGCAGCGATTGTGCCTGGCCAGGACTTTGGCGCACGATCCCGAGGTGCTGATCCTCGACGAACCCGCTAGTGGCTTAGATCCCAGAGCCAGAATTGAAATCCGCGAATTGTTGCGAGAACTGAAGAACATGGGAAAGACTATATTCTTCTCTTCTCATATTCTTTCTGAGGTGGCGGACATTTGTACGAGTATAGCTGTACTGGAGGCTGGAAAGTTAGTTGCTTATGGCAACATGGATGAAATGAAGCGTAAATTCACCCCTTATCGACTCATTCAGGTTCGCGTGATCGATCAGCTCAACAAATTATATGAATCTCTTGTTGGCGTCCCTCAGGTTGCTAACCTTAAACAGGCGCCAGAAGTTGATATACCATCTGAGACATTACAGTTTGAATTTTCCGGGAATGATCACCAATTGAGCCGCTTGTTAAATGAACTAGTAGAAGCGAATCATCCGATAATTTCGTTTAACGAGGTCACTCGCGATCTTGAGGATGTATTTTTACAGGTCACTAAAGGCATCGTTAGCTGAATAAAATGAGTGAGATTATCACGACACCTACTGGTCAAGCCAGGCGATCGGTTAGGCAAATGCGCAATCCGGTTATGATTCGAGAACTGCGAAGTCGTATGCGCGGTCGCCGGGCTTTCAGCGTTCTTACAGTTTATCTGGTGTTAATGAGCAGTTTCATCTTGCTTGTTTACCTGGCTTACTCTACAGCTGTTAGCAATCCCTTCGGTCCTAGCAGCAGGCAAGCAGGAAAGGCTGTTTTTGCGGCCGTACTGGCGGCCCAGCTATTCCTGGTTATCTTTATCGGCCCGGCTTTCACCGCGGCTGCGATTACTGGGGAAAAAGAACGACGTACTTATGATTTATTGCGCACCACTTTATTGTCGGCCCGGTCACTGGTGAGTGGCAAACTGTTTTCGGCTTTAAGCTATGTCTTGCTACTTATTTTGGTTTCAATTCCTTTTCAAAGCATCGCTTTTTTGTTAGGTGGAATCGCGCCAATCGAGATCATCTTATCTCAGATATTGATTATATTGTCTGCCCTGACATTTGCGTTGATCGGGCTCTTCTTCTCGATAACAATGCGTTCAACCATAGCTGCCAGTGTGATTACCTTTGGCACGGCAATATTCCTAACGATTGGAACGCCTGTGTTGGTTGGGCTCGTTGCTTCTCTTTTTGGGACGTTCTTTTTTGGCGTTTCTTCACCACCATGGCCCTTCGAGGGATTATTGATATACCTGGGACTCGCATTGGCTGCGACGAACCTTCCGGCAACACTGATTGTCAGCGACTTTTTTCTAGTTGAGCAGGATGCACTTTTCTTTTACACTGAACTTATTGACGGCCACTCAGTGCTCCTCTTTTCACCTTGGATTCTTTTCCTTGCCCTTTACACGTTGCTCGCGATCCTTCTATACTGGGCAAGTGTTCGCCAAGTGCGCAAAGTTGCTCGGCGCTGAAGAATTGTGTATCGGAAATACAATTGAGATGATACTTTTCCAGCATGCTCTGTTTGTCCAACAAGCGAAATGAGGAATATTGATTCGTTCTTATTGCTACTGGCAAGTGAATTGTGCAAAGTCTGAAAATAAGCTGACATGAACGACGATACTTTATTTGAGCAACTGGCTCAGCAACTGGCCAAGATAAACCGGCGGCGAAAATGGCTAGATGCTTGGCTATGGCTACCGAGAGGGATGCTCGCTGGTCTGATGATGGCTGCTCTGCTTGCAACGATTTCTCGCTTCCGTCCTCTATTTCTAAACATTGAAATCGCCTGGGCATCGATAATTCTTGGTGTTTTAGGCATCCTCATTTCTGCGGTGATCTTGATCGCGCGCCGCAATTCGTTACTAGAGCAGGCTAGATTCGCCGATGGGCGGCTTTTACTTTTAGAACGAACCAGCACGGCCGTCGAACTCCAATTGGGCCACATTCAGACGAACCACACTCTCGCCCAAAAACAGTTGTCTGAAACGATGCAAGCTCTTGCACAAATTGACATAAAAAGAAAGCTTCCATTACGAGTGCAATCCATCGATATGGTGCTTCTTGCGTTTGTTATCTTGCTTTTGCTTGGCGCAATTATTCTTCCAAATCAGCAGAACGACATATTAATCGCCGAAAGATCAATAAGCGAGGAAATCGAACGCCAAATAGTTGAGTTAGAAGAGCTGGTCAATAAGATTGTGAATGACCCAGAACTCGGTGAAAATGAATCGGAACAATTGCTTGTCCCGCTTGAGGAAGCCTTAGAAGAATTGCGCCAGGGTGTTCCCAGCCAAGAGTTGGCGGTCGCCGTATTATCAGAGACAAGCGGAGAATTTCGAGAATTAAGTGCCCAGAATTCGAATTCCTTGACTGATAACGTACTGGATGAAGCTGCTACCTCATTAGTTGAAAATCAGACGAGTCAGGAATTCGGCCGGTCATTACAAGAAGGTGAACTATCGGCGGCCAGTGAAGCGCTTTTCCGTTTTTCCGAACAGATTCAGGCACTTAGTGACGACGATCTATCTAACCTGGCTAGTGGTCTGAGTGAAACATCAGCCAATTTAGAAAATATTGATCCTGAGTTGGCAAACAATTTGGAGCAGGCCGCCCGGGCCATACAAGAAAGGGATCTTGAAGGTAGCCAACAGGCTTTGGAAGCAACAGCTTCAACTTTGCAACAACGGGCGCAAGAAGCAGCTTTAACATCCCAGGCTAGCCAGATAGCAAAGCAATTGGAAGATAGTCGCCAACAACTCGCCCAAGCCGGTCAGAATGGTCAACAAGTTCAAGGACCAGGTGAATCAGAAGGCGAAGGGAGCCAGACTTCGACTTCCGACCAGGGAGAAGGACAAGGTTCGGGACCAGGCAGAACTAGTATTGACGGGCAAAGTCAAGGCATCGGCGGACCGGGACCTGGTGGGGGGCATGTGGATCAAGTTTTTGTGCCTAGCGTAACCGATATTAGTGACATTGAGGGAATCGATATCGAACTACCAGCCGAATGTTTGTCGGCTTCCGCAGAATGCGGTTCATTACTTGGCGAAACGCCAACCCAGTTCTTGGATGAGGAGAGCCTGGTACCGTACAGTCAAGTATTTGGCGATTATCGTGATACGGCCTATCAATCTCTTGATAGCGAGTATATTCCGCTAAACATGAAAAATTATATTCGTGATTATTTTAGTTCGCTTGAACCATAGAAAGAAGAGACACTTAAATCCATTCACTTTTTTGTAGAAAACATTTGGGACAATTGTGATTGAATCGAAGACAAGCATTACAAAAGAAATTTCAGCCGAATATTTTCGTGATACCGCCCGGGCGATAGAGGCTGAAGTTGGGAAAGTAATCGTGGGCCAGAACCAAGTAATTCGACATGTATTAACCGGTATCTTAGCTGGTGGTCACGTACTGCTTGAAGGAGTTCCCGGCCTAGGGAAAACCATGCTTATCCGTACTTTAGCAGCTGTATTGGATTTAGAATTCAGCCGGATGCAGTTTACGCCAGACTTAATGCCAGCTGATATTACTGGAACTGATATCATGGATGAATCGGTCGATGGTAGGCGGACTTTTCGATTCCAAAAGGGACCAGTTTTCGCTAATCTGATATTGGCTGATGAGATCAATCGGGCAACACCTAAGACTCAATCGGCCTTGCTTGAGGCCATGCAGGAACAAACTGTAACTGTGGCTAATGATACCTATCCATTGCCAAATCCATTTTTCGTTCTTGCGACGCAAAACCCGCTAGAAATGGAGGGAACATACCCTTTGCCCGAAGCGCAATTAGACAGGTTTATTTATAAGGTCGACGTGGCATTTCCCTCAGCGGGTGAGCTTACTGAAATTTTGGGACGAACGACGGGTCGATATGAAGCTCAGGCTGGAAAGGTTGCCAGCGGAGCTGATGTTTTAGCGATGCAGCAAATGGCTCGCAACGTGCCAGTACCTACCCACGTGAGTGAAGACGTAAGTCATCTGATCGTCGCAACGCATCCTGGTGAAAGTCCTGCCCCCATGATAAATCAATATGTACGTTATGGGGCGAGTCCCCGTGCGGGGCAGGCGATAATCTTAGGCGCCAAGATCTTGGCTCTGCTTTCTGGACGCTTCAATGTTAGTTATGAGGATATTGTAGCTATTGCCCCAGCAGCTTTACGCCACCGCCTGTTATTCAATTTTGAAGGACTTGCTGAAGGTATTCAGGCCGATTTGATCATTGCCGATTTGATCGAAAATGTTTTGGCCAATAAGAAAGCAGCGTAACAATTAGAATTAACAAGTCATTTCTAAACTTTTTTCAGAGTTTGATTATCGGAGACTGGTCTACTATGAACGAATTACCAGTACAACAATCATCCTTAACTGCAGTGCTGTCTGAACCAACGCCCGCCTCGCTTTGGCGTCTAAGAGCTGATATTTTAGAGAGGGAGCCACTTGGACAAGAACAACTTCTGCAGATTCTAGAGCGTTTTTTTGATTTCATTAATGAACTCGTGGCCAGTTCAACGGCGCGGGAATTCAGTCATTTTGCTTCGATAATGGATATGGCGGCGGTCGCCGGTGTGGCAATCCAGAACCTGATGGAGGATCAAGATTCAGAAGATTGGTGGCAGCGTTTAGTCATTGGGGCAGCAAGCGAAGGGCTGATGGTTTTAGCCGCCCGACAATACGTCAAAGCTTGGGAAGAAGAAATGGATGCGACATATAATGCGGCCGCCTGGTACTTGACTCAGGAGTATTGGAATTTATCTACAGATCTAAAGCCAAATCTACCGTCCGCAAAACGACGAATCCTGATTGACCATCTGGCGCTATCCCTTCAGGACTCGGAAGTTGAAGGAGTGGTAAAGGCTGGATTAATCGTTAGATTGTTTCAAATACTATTATTGGCTAGATTTACTATGTTTAGCTTAACGAAAGAGAGTTAGCTACTAGGGTGCCGGGGGGGCTAATCAGGTTATGGTCACATTTGATGACGAAACATTGCGGAAACTCGAACAGCTGTCTCTAGTTGCCGAACGCGTTCAAATGGGAAACATGAAGGGCGATAGGCGTAGCCGAAAGCACGGAAGCTCGGTTGAATTTGCCGATTTTCGAAGTTATTCGCAAGGGGATGATTTGCGTCAGCTAGACTGGAATATTTACGCGCGACTGGGCAAACCGTTCATACGACTCCTCGAAGAGGAAGAAGATCTTTCGATTTATATTTTGTTGGATTCAAGCGACAGCATGGATTGGCCGCTTGAGGTACCTGATACCAACAAGTTTCGTTATGCTTCGCAGCTAGCAGCCGCCTTAGGCTATATCGCCTTGGCATCCGGGGATCGTCTCACTGTTAGCCAGTTTGGAGAAAAGAAGACTCGAACCTGGGGAGCATACAGGGGAGGCCAAAATGCCATGCGCCTTCTCGAATTTCTTGAGAAAAAACCTTCCGGGGGTGTATTTGATTTGAACAAATCTTTGCGTGATTTTGCCATTCGGGGAAATCGTCCTGGATTGTTGTTTTTGATCAGCGATCTTTTCTTTCCTGATGGTTTCCGGAAGGGGCTAAATGCCTTATTGGCAAAAGGTCATGAAGTCAATCTAATCCATTTGTTAACCCCTGATGAGGTTAATCCGCCTCTTGCAGGTGACGTGAAACTAGTGGATGTTGAAAGCGGTAAGGACATGGAAATCTCCCTCGATTCCACGATACTTGATCGATATAGTCACCGCTTAGATCGCTGGAAAGGTGAAATCGCTTCTTTTAGTCGCAATCGAGGCATTCACTATGTTCCCGTAACAACCTCGATTCCTTGGGAGAGACTGGTATTACATTCCCTGAGGGCTCAAAGAATCGTCAAATGATAGTCTTTGTCGCATCAAGAGATTTAGTGAGGAGCGCCTTATGGCCTTCATAGCGCCGCTCATGTTGCTTCTTGGGCTTCTAGCCATTCCGCTGATTCTGCTTTATATGCTGCGGCTTAGAAGGAAAGAAATCGTTGTAAGTAGTACGATGCTCTGGCAAAAACTCTTGCGCGACCGGCAGGCAAATACACCCTGGCAGCGGCTTCGGCGAAATCTTCTTCTAATCCTGCAGTTGTTAATATTGGCTTTTCTTGTTTTCGCGTTGGCCCGGCCATTTCTACCGGTTTCGGCTCTAACACAAGGAAATGTCGTCGTTTTACTGGATGGTTCTGCTTCGATGTTGGCGGTTGATCAATCGCCAGATAGGTTTTCAATTGCCAAGAACGAGGTGGAGCGTTTGATATCAGATCTCTCCGGCCAAGATCAAATGACCATTATCCAGGTCGGTCGGACCCCACAAGTACTTGCATCAGCAAGCAACGATAAGCCACTCTTACGCAAAGTTGTACAAGATGCCCAGCCCAGCCTCGAAGTCGCAGACTGGCCAGCAGCTCTTGCCCTGGCCGCTGGGGCTACCCAAGGTTTTCAGGATGCTCAAATCATAGTTGTTTCCGACGGTGGAATACAGGGAAACTTACCTCCTATTTCGGCCGAAATCATCTATGTTAAGGTGGGAAAATATTCTGATAATCTGGCAATTTCGGCGCTAAATTCAAGGCCTGTAAATGATGGGGAGCAGGTTTTGATCGGTATTACCAATTATGGGCTGGAGGAAAGCGAAGTGATACTAAATCTGAGCGCGGATGGTCAGCTGCGCGACGCCCAACGGCTCATCATTCCAGGTAACGAGACAGTCAATTTGACCTGGGAAGTGCCCGGTCAAGCAACGATAATCGAAGCACGACTCTCTGGTAATGATAAGGATTACTTAAGCCACGATGATCGCGCCTGGACGGTTCCGGCACAGGATGAAAATATTCGAATCCTCGTTGTCGGTGATAGAAATCGATTTCTGGAAACGGCTTATTCAGTGATGCCAAATGTTCAACTATTTACGGCTAGCGCGAACGAGCCAATGAAAATGGAAGAAATGGAAGAGTTTGACATAATCGTGTTTGACAGGGTGCCTTTACCTGATGATCTGCCCCAATCAAATCTTATGTTCATCGATCCATCCGTCCAACTCGACGAAGAACTTTCCGCTGGTTTACCAATTGACACGAAAGGATATTTTGAAAATACAGATGTCGTCAGAATATCGGATGATCCGATTTTGCAGTTTGTAAATTGGAACAATGTGAACGTACGACGTGCGAATTCTTTAGAAGTGCCCTGGGCGAGAACTCTGGTGGCTGCTGAAGGTGGGCCATTATTACTATCTGGCGACTTTGAAGGCCGGCGTGTGGCGATTTTGACCTTTGCCCTTCAAGATTCTGATCTTCCATTGCAAATTGCATTTCCGGTGCTAATCGCTAACATTACGGACTGGCTCACTCCTGGCCTTTCGCTTGACAGGGCTGAATCTTTACTACCGGGTGTTCCGATTACTCTCCGACCAGATTTGACGTCATCTATGGTAACGATAATCAAGCCTGATGGTGATATGTGGACAGCCGATATTGGTCCGGAACCAACAATTTTCGCAGATACTGGCGAGATAGGCGTCTATGAGCTGAGATACCAGGGCGATTCGGGTGAAAATTCAGCAGAAGATTCAACTGGTCGTTTTGCTGTTAATATGAGTGATTCAGTAGAGTCTAACATTAACCCGAAAGAATCTCTGAAAATTGGGCAGATCGAGATCACACAAGCTGGACGGGATGACAAGGGTCAGCGGGAGTTGTGGCCCTGGTTTGTTATAATAACTCTGTTTGTATTGAGTCTGGAATGGTGGATTTATCATCGTGGGCTAAGGTTGCCCCAGATTTCATATTTTCGGTTATTTATCACTCGAATTTGGAATCGCTAGGTATTTTATAAAATGATTTGCCAAGATCGTCCGTCTGTAAGGATAGCTGACTAAAAATAGAGAAGAATTATTATGCGTCGATTGGTTTGGATAGGCTTAGCATTCAGTTTGCTCATTTCTGCCTGTAGTGAAAAAAAAGGAGAGCTTAAGCCTTTTTCAAAAACAGAAGATCCGGAGTTGATTCTAATCGATCAACCTCAATTGGTTACATTTTCGGAATTACAGGCAGATCCGGAAATGTATCAGGACCGATTGATTGGGGTAACAGGCCTCTATTTTCGCTTGCCTAGAATCGAATGTTATCCCCAGAGTGGCCCCGGAGCAGAATGGGCGTTAATTGCTGAGGATTTACGGCTCGATGCAGTTGGATACGAGACAGCAACCCGCCTATTACCTCAAGATACGCTAATGACCGTTGAAGGATTATTCCGTCTTTATGAAGGGCCAATTGGGTGTGGAAAAGGTGCTCCACCAGGAACTGCGTGGTACTTGGAGGTGCTAAAAATAATTGAACCGAATCCGTTGAGCGGTCCGATCGTTAGTGGACCAGGAGGAATTTATCCTGGTTCAACGCCAATTCCTGGGACGCCAGTTGCTTCACCCGGTCCACCAGAAGGTACGCCACCCCCTGCCAGCTCGACGCCTGGTCCGCTACCACCCACATCTTCACCCATACCAACAGGTACAAATACCTTTGTCACGCCAAGTTTGACCGCAACCGTTAGTTCAACCGAATCGTCGACACCCGAAGTGACGCCCACTGGTACGTTAACAATTACTCCGACACCCTCGAACACGCCAACAGGTACACTAACCGCTATGCCGACAGAATCCCCATCGGCAACACCCACGATTGTGATGACCCCGCCGATCATCGTAACGCCAACGGACGGGTATCCTAGCTTGCCACCAACTTCAACGCCGGATCCATACTAAGATCCGGTTATTTTTCTTGGGTATTGATCATGGAACACTTGGGTTTTGAATTGGCGGTTTCACCACCGGAAGATCAAGCGCATCCATCCTGGTGGTTTTTATTTCGTCGCTACAAGCTACTAGTGGAGCTTAATGAAACGTCAGCACATATTCCTTTGATAAATCACCCACGCGAGTTAGGTTTAGTCCCTTTACGGACACAATACTTGGGCAGGCTCAAAGGCCAACATTGTTACTCTGCAGAGATTAAAGAAGGTGAAGAAGTTCCCGATCGCTGGAGTTTCCAGGGATTGAGGAGATTGTTTGGTCTCTTGCCAGATGATCTATATTCTATAGCAGGAGCGGCTGTACAAATCGTTGATTGGGATCGTAATCACCAATATTGCGGCCATTGTGGGAACCAGACGTACAGTAAAAATTATGAGCGAGCAAAAGAGTGCCCTAACTGCGGATTAGTAAGTTTTCCGCGGATATCTCCGGCAGTCATCGTCCTCGTTCAGCGGGATGATCAATTGCTTTTGGCCAGATCCCTGCGCCACCCATCCAATATGTACAGCGTTTTGGCTGGTTTTGTCGAACCAGGTGAGACCCTAGAAGAGGCTGTTGTCAGAGAGATTCGAGAAGAAGTAGGCCTGGAAATTAAAAATCTACGATATTTTGGAAGCCAACCTTGGCCCTATCCGAATTCATTGATGATCGCGTTTACCTGTGAATATTCTGAAGGCGAAATCATTCTTGCAGTTGATGAAATGGCTGATGCGGGATGGTATCGCATTGATGAATTACCTCGAATTCCCCCTCCGATCAGTATCGCCCGTCAGCTTATCGATTGGTTTGTTGCCAAACAATCTTAGAATCGGCTAACATGAAACTTAATAAAGTTGCCTGATTCAAAATGATTACGACTGCATAAAATTGCCAAGGATTTTTTTGTCGTTCAAATGATTAGAACGGCTGCAAAAGTCGCCACGAATATTTCGACGCTTATGTAGCCATTAACATTGAAGAAGGCGACGCCCAGGTTACTTAAATCGTTGGGCCGGACAAGGGAATGTTCGTAGATTAATAGACCAGCCATAATCACAACCCCGATCCAATATGGCCAGGCTAACCCGGTCACGATGCCCAGAACTATCATTAACAAGACCGTGATAACATGACTCAAAGCGGCAATTTGTAATCCCCTCTTGATACCAAATCGAACAGGAATGGAATGGAGCCCGTTTTTGATATCAAAATCAACATCCTGACAAGCATAGATGATATCGAAGCCGCCGATCCAAAAAGTTACAGCAGCAAGCAAGAGCCATGCTGGCAAGTCGCCAGCACTGAAGATGGATCCACGAACTGCGACCCAGGCACCGATGGGTGCTAAACCATCGGTAAATCCCAGAATATAGTGACACAGCCAGGTAAAGCGCTTCGTATAAGAATAACCCACAAGAAATATCAAGGCGCCAGGAAACAAGATGAAGGCCAAAGGGTCGAGCATCCAGGCCGCAATTGCCAGGATCAGCAGCGATAAAACAGCCAACATGAGTACAGATATTGAGTCGATTGCTCCAGTTTGAATCGGCCGGCTGGACGTTCGTGGATTTTGGGCATCGATATAGCGGTCGATGTAGCGGTTTAGAGCCATAGCCGCTGTTCGCGCGGCGGCCATTGCAATTGTGATCCACAAGAAATCCCACCAATTAGCATTCTCCCAATTGCCCCAAGCCAGAATCATGCCCAAATATGCAAATGGCAAGGCAAAAATGGTATGTTCAAAACGAATCATATTGAGGAAAGTTTCTATCTTTTTCATCTGCACTCTGTATTAGGTGGGAAAGTTCTGTCTGGTACTGGATTAGAATTGAATTTTCGAGCTTCGTTATAGCTACTTTTTAGGCAGGTTTATCTGCTCTCATACAACAAATTTGATTCTCAACCATCTCGTGGCTTTGAAGTTTGAAACCAGCATCTGCCAGAATTTGCTGCCAGTAGCGAAGAGAAGGTAAACGAATACCACCTGCTCCAAGAGCGACAGTATTGTTGGTAGACCGAATTCTTTCAGCCATTAGTAATTTCCCATCAGATTTCAGGATACGCATGATCTCCGAAAGTAAACGAAGCCTATCTCCATGTTGCCAAAATCGACCTAAACATTCAACGATGATGACAACCTCAACAGAGCCATCGGGAAAGGGCAGCAAACTGATGCTTCCATCGCGAAACGTGAGGCGTGGATCCTGAGGTGATTCAGCTGCATTCTTTCGCGAACGTGCCAATGCCCGACCAGGAGCTAGTTGAGGATTATAGACATCCAGGACCTGAAGCCGACCAGTGGTGAGTCTGCGGCTTAATTTGATAGCCTGAAAGCGTTCGCCAAGATCGATCTGGGTCAGGTTATCCTCAGGATTGATCGATCCAAGCTTAATGAGAGCGTCGGTGACGATTTCGTT
>JBFFVR010000009.1:0-15168 GCA_041570685.1 Promineifilaceae bacterium (SeqCode) | reverse complement strand
GTCCGTAGTGGCATACCGCTTGTTTCGACGCTTACTGGAGGTGGTCAAGAAGATGGTCGCCGTTCAGGAACCTCAAATGTTGCCTTTGCCGTCGGCGCCGCCGAGGCTCTACGCCTGGCGGTTGCTGAGCGCGAGTCGAATAACGAGCATTACCTAAACCTAACCCGCGAGTTGATTAACGGCATTCTGGGAAAATTTGGTGAAGATGTTACACTAACCGGTCACCCAACGGAGAGGCTGACGCACAATGCCAGCTTTGCCTTTCGTGATTTAAGTGGGAATGACCTTTTACGATATCTTGATATATCAGGTGTTTACGCTAGTAGCGGTTCTGCCTGCTTAACTGGAGATCCGCAACCTTCAGCCGTTCTTAATGCCCTCGGTCTTTCACCAGAATGGACCCGTGGCGGACTCCGGCTAACAGTAGGTCGGCAAAACACCATTAGCGACGTCCAGTATGTTCTGGACATCCTACCAGGCATTATCGACAAGATGAGAAATCTAAGATCAATAATTAGCTAAGATTAACCTATGAATCTGCGACAAATGGCAGGCGATTTTTCGGAATTAACGGCTCCTAAGCGCATTGTAGTCGCCATGAGCGGCGGCGTTGACAGCTCCGTAGCTGCCGCTTTGCTTGTTAAGGCTGGACATGATGTTGTGGGAATGATGATGCGGTTGTGGAGTGAACCTGAAACCGATCTCAGAGTCAGCCATAACCGCTGCTGTACACCAGATCAAATAGCAGATGCCCGCCGCGTTGCGCAGCAATTAGACATTCCTTTTTTTGTACTGGATTCCAAAGAGATTTTTTATCAGGCGGTCGTCCAGCCATTTATCCAGGAACACGAGAAGGGTAGAACGCCGAATCCATGCATTGAATGTAATCGAACTATTCGGTTCAACTATTTGCTGGAACAAGCAATGGCAGTTGATGCTGATTACTTAGCCACCGGTCACTATGCAAGAATTAGACAGAACGCTGGACAATTTCAACTATTAAGAGCCCACGATCTAAATAAGGATCAATCTTATGTCCTTCACGTCTTAGGCCAAAGAGAGTTGGCAAGGTCATTATTCCCAGTTGGTGGATATAGAAAAGAAGAGGTTAGGAAGTTAGCTCAAGAATTTGGCCTGACGGTGGCTGAAAAAAGTGAAAGCATGGATCTATGTTTTCTTGCAGACGGCAATTACCGGCGATTTTTAGATGAACGCACCATCTATCCTTCTCAGCCTGGACTAATTGAGACAAGCAATGGCGACGTGGTTGGCCAACACCAAGGCCTATCGAACCACACCATTGGTCAGAGAAAAGGATTAGGTATCGCCTTAGGCAGGCCAATGTTTGTAATAAGCAAAGATGTGAAGCGCAACGTGCTTACTATCGGCTCTCGAGATGAGGTCATGCAATCCCAATTGCATGCCAATAGGATAAACTGGCTCTCAGGTGAGCCGCCAGCTGAAGAGTTCCGGACAGAGGCGAAGATTCGGTATCGAGCCAATGCAATGCCTGCTAGAGTCAAGAATGTGGGAAAGGACGAGGCAACAGTAGTATTCGACCAACCTGTTTTTGGTGTCACACCTGGACAAGGGGTAACATTCTATGATCAAGAGGTCTGTCTTGGCGGTGGGATAATTGTAAATGAGGAGCAACTGTGAGTACCGTAGCCTCCGGTCTCATATTGGGTTTCTTATTGGCAACGGCTTATGGAGCAGCCTTCCATTTCATAATTGGAGGACGGCCAAGAAAACTATTGCTCTATGTGTCGGCCTCTTGGATAGGATTTATCATAGGCCATTTTATTGGTGATTTCCTGGGAACCAACATGCTTAGTTTAGGTGCAATACATCTCCTTTCAGCCAGCATCGGCTCGTGGCTTGCGATTATCAGCAGTTGGATACTTAGCGAACGCGAGACCTAATCCTCGATTGTGAATGCCAATTATTGGTGATATACTAAACCTAGATCATTGTGATGACTCATGAGCGTTGAAATTCCACCGCAACCCGATAATCGAACTGAAGCCATCCCCACTGTATACGTAGTTATCGGGGTCATTGTTCTCGTTTTATTGGGTGTCGCGACGGCCGTTGGCGTGGTTGTCTTGGCAAGCACCTTCCCAAGTGAGCTAGAAGCGATTCGGGATGTTTTTATTATCGCCTTGGCGCTTGAATCATGTATTTTCGGCGTAATTATGATGCTTATGCTGATCATGCTCATTAGGCTTGTAAATACGGTTGAATTTGAAATTAAGCCAATTTTGGAACAAACTAATGAAACGGTCGGAACGGTTAGAGGGACAGCGAATTTTGTTAGCACAAATGTGGTCAGTCCGGTTGTTAAAGTTAAAAGCTATGTAGTCGGTGCCAAAAGGGGCTTTCAAGCGTTATTTGGTGATCCTCGCAATAATTTGCCTGACTAACCGTTGACTAATCAAAATATAGGCGGCAAGGAGATTTTAATATGAGTGAGAATGATGGTGACATCGGTGCCTTTATGGCCGGTTTTGTTATAGGCGGGCTTGTTGGTGCGGCAACTGCCTTGATCCTTGCACCGCAGTCTGGGGTGGAAACTCGAGCCCAAATTGCGACGAAGGGTGACGAAGTGATACATGCAGGTGAACAACAGTTTGCGGATTACAAAAGAATAGCAGGAGATGCTATCTCCGAAACCCAGACTCGCGTTCAAACTGCCTCAAGCGATGTCCAGGATCGGGCCAGGATCGTTTTAGATGAAGGGAAACGAAAGCGTTCCAGAAGTCCTCGAAGCAACGGACCTAATGCCGCGCAGTCAGTTACAGGAGAAGCTGCCGAGTCGGAATTGGGCGTAGATGATTTAGCAGGGGACGCACCTGCCTAGCTAGACTACTTTTTATCGACATCAACATAATTCAGGCGTCCCGATTTGGATTGGGAGCGCCTGTTTTTTTGCGTGTTTTTACCAACCTTTCCTAGCACAAATCTGTTGGAACTTTTATAGACCCATGACACAGGTTACTACTGTCACGCTTTCGAAGCTTCTAGAAAACATACCAGAAGGCTCGACGGCCGAAGACAGAGAGAAAATAACAGCGACATTCGAATATGCGAGGCAGGCTCATGCAGACCGTCGTCGTCTGTCTGGCGAACTTTATATTGAACATGATGTTGCCGTTGCTCACACGCTCACTGAATTAGAGGTTGATATAACGACCTTATCTGCTGGACTCCTTCATGATGTCATGTTGTCTCAATCAAACGGTGTAGAGGCGGAAATTCGTAGGAACTTTGGGCCTGAAGTTGCCGAGCTAGTCATTGCACTTGGCAAATTAGATCCGTATACAGACAAACACGATCCTGATAGGGACGATAAATCAATTGAGGCTATTCGCAGGGCCATTCTTACCATCATTGACGGTGATACCAGAGTAATTTTGATTCATCTCGCGGACAGACTTCAAGACCTACGCAAAGCGAGTAAATTACCTCGCGAAAATCAGATTCAGATTGCCTTAGAAGCAAGAGATATTCATGCTCCCTTGGCCAATCGCCTCGGTATCTGGCAACTGAAGTGGGAATTGGAGGATCTAGCCTTTAGATATTTAGAGCCTGAGCGGTACAGAGATATCGCGACTCTAATTGCCGAACGCCGCGTTGAGCGAGATCGTAGAATTCGCCTGGCGGCTGATATGTTGCAACAAAAATTATATGAAGCCAACATCGTAGCCCAAGTTTCGGGTAGACCCAAACACATCTATTCGATATATCGCAAAATGCTAGATAAAGGTCTTAACTTCGAGAACATATATGATATTCGGGCCTTAAGGGTAATTATCGAATCAACTGAACCGTATTCGTGCTATCAAGTTCTTGGCATCGTTCACAGTCTTTGGAAGCCGATACCACAGGAATTTGATGATTATATTGCGCGTCCGAAACCAAATGGTTACCAATCGTTACACACGGCAGTAGTGGATGCTAGCGGTCAGGCCCTTGAAGTCCAAATAAGAACAAGAGACATGCATGGTGAGGCTGAGCGCGGCATCGCAGCCCATTGGGCCTACAAAGAAGGTCGTCGCAGCAATCAATATATGAGCCAGCATGTGAATTGGCTTCGCCAATTGTTAGGTACATTGCAAGATTCAAGCGATGGGTCGGATGAAAGCGAGGCAATCCAGGATGAACTTCTCGGTGAGAGGATATATGTTTTTACTCCCAGAGGGGACGTAGTTGATCTACCATTTGGCTCAACACCGATTGATTTCGCTTACGCGATTCACACTGAAGTTGGTCACAGGTGCAGAGGAGCCCGGGTCAACGGAAAAATGGTAGGCCTCGATTATCGACTCAAATCCGGTGATCAAGTTGATATCATCACCTCAAAAAAAGGTGGTCCAAGCCGCGACTGGATGAACGAAAATCTGAACTTTACCGGAAGCACGCGTACCAGGAGTAAGATTCGAGGATGGTTCCGTCAGCAAGAACGCGAGCAAAATATCGCTCAGGGACGAGACATTGTAAATCGTGAACTAAAGCGCTTGGGCGTTTCTGATGTTTATACCTTGCAGGATATTGCCCAAGCTCTCAAACATGATGAGACGGATCAATTTCTTGCTCTCGTGGGTTTTGGAGACATTCAAAGCTCGCAAATTGGCGGAGCTATATCTTCACTGCAGCAGAAACTACGTCCCGATGATGAATTGCGACTTTTGCTGAAACCTCAGACTGAGAGAAAAAGTAAACAGCTAACTGTTCGCGGAATAGAAGGATTACACACAAGAATGGCCGGATGTTGTAATCCAATCCCGCCTGAACCGATTGTCGGCTATATAACCAGAGGGCGCGGAGTAACAATTCATACCAAGGAATGCCATCAACTGATGGCAACGAAAGAACCCGAACGGTGGATTGAAGTTGAGTGGGGTATTGAAGAAGAAACATATCCCATTCCGATCATCATCAAGGCATTTCGCCGTCCAGGGCTTATGGATGATATTGCCAATATTCTAAAAGGTCATAGCGTCAATCTTGTCAAGACAAAAACAACGACTTCGAATAGCGTTTCAACAATCAATATGATTGCCGAAGTTTCGAGCCTCGATCAACTCAATTGGATACTTGGGAAATTTGAACGATTAACAAATGTCATTGAGGTTCGGCGAGAGCGCTGGGCGGATTAGTCTAGGAATATAAATATTGACATCAATCTTGAGAAAGTTGGCTGCGGTGTTTGATGGTGTAAACAGCACCTGACGGTCGAAGATCGCTGCTTATCAAAGAGATATGTTTAACAGGGACTGGTAACGGGTCTAGGGTCAGACCCCAGGGGAAATTTGCCCTTACAACCTGATTGCTGTCTTTAACTCTTCCAAAAGTAATATGTGGGTGGAATCGACGGGATTCTAAAGTCCAGCCCAAAGAGGATAGCGATTCATTAATTTCTGCCTGCAATCCTTCGAGAACGGCAAGATTACCACTTAAATCTACCCATATTACTCTTGGATTGTTTCTTCGAGGAAAACATCCTAATTTGCCAAGTTGCAGCTCAAATCGGCTCGCCGTCTGGCCGATATCATCCAGACTCATTGCCACTCTATCCAGTAATTTGGGATCGGTGTCGCCCAGGAATCTCAATGTTACATGCAGATTTTCTTCTGGCACCCAACGAACCGCGCTTCTCTTGGTAAGGCGTTCTGAAAGTGCTCCTCCAGCTTGATACAAGGCTAAACAAACATTTCTAGGTAATTCGACAGCAATGAAAGCTCTAACTTTCGACATCAGCGATCCTTTATTCCAACATTTAGCTGGCAATTTAAGTTAAAATTCAAAAGCAGGACATCTATATTCCAGATCCCCCTGAAAGATCGGTATCCAAATGTTACCGAAGGATAAAGTAATGAAGCAAGAATCAAAGTCTTACTTTTCTACCGATATTGATGTTATTTTTAGAGACATCGATGCTTTGGGCCATGTAAATAACGCCGTCTATTTTACTTATATGGAAACTGCTCGCACGAGATTCTTCATGGAATCTTTGCATCTAAGAGATGCTAAGGATCTTCCCTTTATTCTTGCTAGAACCTCGTGCTCATATAAGCAACCGGCTCGATTTGGCGATCATCTTCAGATCGATGTGCAAGTTACTCGAATCGGAAGGAAGAGTTTTAACCTGGATTACATCATAAGTTCGAAAGATAGATTGATTGCAGAGGGTGATTCAGTCATGGTGGCATATGACTATGCGAAGATGGCTTCCGTTACCATCCCTCAAAACATTGTTGATCTTTTAACTCCATTTATGGTTAGCCCCGGGGAATGAAATTGTCTTGGCATTTTGAAGATAGTTTGATGCCTTTTCGATTGCACTTTCCCAAAGAAAAATGGTCACTTGCAGGAGTGACCATTTTTAGGCAATTTCTCGTGTGAAATTTGAGTATAACCTTGATTATAACTCAATCAAGCAAGCCCTTATACATCTAAATTACGGACTTCATTCGCATGTGTTGTAATAAAACGACGCCTTGGAGCCACTTCCGTACCCATGAGCATATCAAATGTTCTATCGGCCATCACTGCATCCTCGATTGCGACCTGCAGCAGTGTTCGATTATCAGGATCCATTGTTGTTTCCCATAATTGGATTGGATTCATCTCACCAAGGCCTTTATATCGCTGCAAATCGTATTTCTTGTTAGACCGTTGGAGTTTTTTCAATAACTCACTGTTTTCTGATTCCGTGTAGGTATAGTGAGTTTCCTTACCAAAACTGATCAAATATAGTGGTGGCTGAGCGATAAATAAATGACCGCTTTCGATTAATTCAGGCATATATCGAAAGAAAAAGGTCAATAACAATGTACGAATATGGCTTCCATCGACATCAGCATCGGTCATAATAATAACCCTGCCATATCGCAAGTTACTGAGATCAAAGCCATCGCCAATCCCAACTCCCAACGCTGAAATCAGTGCTTTAACCTCGTTATTATTGAGAATCTTATCCAGACGGGCACGCTCTGTGTTTAAAATCTTTCCTCGAAGGGGCAAGATAGCTTGAAAATGCCGATCGCGTCCCTGCTTTGCAGATCCACCGGCCGAATCTCCCTCAACAATATACAATTCTGCTTTGGCGGGATCGCGCTCTGAACAGTCGGCCAACTTGCCGGGCAAGGTCAAACTTTCCAAAGCGCTTTTTCGCATCACTAATTCCCGAGCTTTCTTTGCCGCTCTTCGCGCTCGTGATGCTGTAAGACAGCGCTCGACAATTCGTCTTGCATCCCTTGGATTCTCTTCCAAATAGTCGCTGAAGGCCTCGGAAGCAACCGATGAGACATTGCCGCTTACATCGGCGTTCATCAGCTTCACCTTCGTCTGGCTTTCAAATTGGGGATCTGGATGTTTTACGCTGACGACGGCCGTTACACCTTCACGCGTATCGTCGCTTGTAAAATTATTTTCTTTCTCTTTCAAAAACCCATTTTTTCGAGAATAATGATTGATCACTCTCGTAATTGCGGTCCGCAAGCCAGTCAGGTGGGTTCCGCCATCCGGTGTATGAATGGTGTTCGCAAAAGCAAATTCCGAAGTGGCAATGCTGTCCGTATATTGAATCGCAACTTCTACATCTGTGTCGTCAATTTCTTTGTGGACATATATAGGATCATGCAGCACTTTCCGATTTCGATTTACATATCGGACAAATGACTTGAGGCCACCTTCGAAATAGAAACTCATTTCTCTAGTTGGCGTTTTCCGCTCGTCCTGCAAAGTTATAAAGGCGCCCTTCGTAACAAAGGCCATTTCGCGAAAACGATTAAGGAGGGTCTCAAAACGATAGTCCACATTATCAGTGAAAATCGTGTCATCAAACTTAAAGGTTGTCCAGGTACCAGTTTCTTTGTCGGTCTTAGGTATTCGTTTGATTTTTTTGACAGGACCAACCGGAATTCCTTTTTCGTATCGCTGCTTGTATAACCCGCCGTCTCTCTTTACCGTAACTTCCATCCACTCCGATAATGCATTTACGGCGGCTGCTCCTACGCCATGTAGACCACCCGATACTTTGTAGGCAGCCTCATCAAACTTGCCACCTGCATGCAGCATCGTCATTACCACCTGCAAAGCAGAAACATTTTCTGATGGATGCTGAGCAACCGGAATACCACTGCCATTGTCAGAGATAGTTACACTAGAATCAGCATGAATCGTGACATTTATGCGATCGCACCGTCCAGCTAATGCTTCATCTATAGAATTATCGACGATTTCGTAAACAAGATGATGCAGCGCTTTAATGTCGGTGCCCCCAACGTACATTCCAGGTCGCCGCCGGACTGCTTCTAGTCCTTTCAGCACTTGGATGCTATGAGCATCGTAATCAACTTTTGTTGTTGCCGACTTGGCCATTAAATCTCCTTACAGAAGTTCCTTCAACTGAACCTCAGATTGATTTCGATAATATATAAAAAAGGTAGTTAGAAGTGCTGTACCTATGAAAGCGTGTCCGAAAAGGCTTACCAGCGTTATCCAGGAACCATCATCTGCCATATGCCACAATAGATTTATACCGTTGCCAATTAGAACGAGTGTTACCAACAAATTGATGGTTGGAAGTAAGTTCTTATGAACAATCTTAAAACTTTGAGAAACCGCCGGAAGTATTGGTCTTCCATGGTAAATTATACCCGGAACTGTAAGACAAAAGTAAGTGGCCACGATTGAGAATCCAATTAACAATACAAAAATGAACAAGTTACTACTCAAAAGGCCAAGCACCAAGGCAATCGGCAGTAATGGAAGCGTAATAGCAA
This sequence comes from Promineifilaceae bacterium (SeqCode), assembly GCA_041570685.1. Classification (GTDB taxonomy): domain Bacteria; phylum Chloroflexota; class Anaerolineae; order Promineifilales; family Promineifilaceae; genus UBA11865. The sequence goes on along the minus strand of JBFFVR010000009.1, from coordinate 6,379 downwards.
CTAAAGCGAACACAAACAATATTCCCAGACCTAATAGTCGATAGGTGCCCATAAAAATTGCCCTAACCAAACGAAATAACTCGCCACCATTCCAGCTGTTATTCCCCTGGATCGTTTTGCTAATTAACGTCAGATACAAAACAGTAGCTATTATGCCAATTAAGCTAAAACCAATAAAGATAAATAACCACTCTAATGTCCCTCCGATCTGGTGAACGGAGGCTGAAATCGGAGTCTCTTCAGGAATTGGCCCATTCATAAGAGTTGGTACGCCAATTATTGGAACTGACAACGCCGTAAATAAGTTGATCTGAGTAGATATTTCGAGAAGCTGTTCAGATAATTCAACAAGTGTTTCCTCCATCCGCAAGACTTCAGCCACCTCAAGGGCCAAATCTTCGATACTCAATCGAGGACCCAGCCAAAAGAATACGTCAAAAATTAAAGGCAGTGCAATAAGCCACAAATGACGGGTCACTAATTCAAAACCCGCTATTAATGTTGCGATGACCCCAGGTATTTTTTGCCGATTCTCTCGAGGTAATGGCTGCATAATAACCACTCAATTTTACCACATTTGTTCTATGCTAGCTAAGAAAAATGTTAATAATAACGTTTGGCAATCTTAACTATCAGCCCGCAATCTCGGTAACCAATCTTATGATGATATTGATTGTATTATTGAGGCGCCTGATTCATGTAAACAGGCGTCTCGCTTCTATGAGCCGAATTGGCAGGCCTTACTTTACGGACCAAGGACGAACATTTACCGATAAGAATCATGATAAATGAATCAAGATAATGAATCTTGGCTTGCGCTGATACTACTGGAACGTAAAATAATGGAAACCTGCGTGCCATATACCAAGTCACATCACGCGAAATTCTTTTAAGAGTTGACGTAGGTTTGAGTAAAAGCCAGAAAGCCCATAAGGAGCATACTAATGTCAGATGTCCAATCAGTTGCCAATCAAATAGTGGAAAATATTGAAAGAGTAATCATTGGCAAACATTCATCTGTTCAATTGACAGTTTTAGGCTTGCTTAGTCAGGGACATATCCTGATAGAAGACGTCCCTGGAACTGGCAAGACCGTGTTAGCGAAATCTATCTCTAAATCTGTAGGATGCGAATTTCAGCGCATTCAGTTTACTCCTGATATGCTGCCGACCGACGTGACGGGTGTTTCCGTATTCAATCAGAAGACTCGAGAATTTGAGTTTAGACCTGGTCCAATTCATGCTCAAATTGTACTAGCGGATGAGATCAATCGGGCGACACCGAAAACTCAATCTGCCTTATTAGAGGCTATGGAAGAGCGCCAAGTTACAGTTGATGGAGTTACACACCCTCTGTCCCCACCCTTTATGGTCCTGGCGACACAAAATCCAATAGAATATGAAGGGACTTTTCCACTCCCGGAGGCTCAATTAGATAGATTTCTGTTACGAATTGAACTTGGTTATCCGACAAAAGCCGAAGAGATGGAAATTTTGGATCGGCAACAATTTGTCCATCCGATCGATGAATTGAATACGGTGGTTGGTGTGGAGGAGTTACTCTTGGCTCAAAAGGCGATTAAAGAAGTCTATCTCGATTCCCAAGTTAAAGATTACATCGTGGAAATCGTGAGGAGAACACGAATCCATCCTGATGTTTACTTAGGCGCTAGCTCTCGTGGAGCATTAGCGATTTACCGATTATCTCAGGCAAGAGCTGCGATATTCGGACGTGATTTTGTCCTACCAGATGACGTAAAAGCGCTAGCTGAGTCGGCCCTAAGTCACAGGATAATCGTCGGTCCGGCCGCTAGAATTAAAGACGTGGCACCCGCTAACATTGTTCAAGAGATATTAGAAAATCTTCCTGTTCCTGGAGCACAGGTAGCGGCGTAACTATGTTCAAACATCGCCGAACAGGCGTAATAATCCTTGCCATTCTTTCATTAGCCGGTGGCTTGGCTACCGGTCGTGATATCTTTTTCAATATCACTTACTTACTAGCCCTATTATTGATAATTTCGTTGGGCTGGGCGTGGAGTAATATGAAATGGGTGCATTTATCTCGTGTGACACGGACCCGTCGTACCCAAGTGGGCCGCCCCCTAGAGGAACGATTCACCATTAGAAATGATAGTATCATTCCTAAATTGTGGCTTGAAATCCGCGACTTCTCCAACTTGCCGTCTCATTACTCTAGCAAAGTCGTTAACGGACTTGGTTCTCGGGCTAGCTTCACCTGGCGAGTCACGACAATTAGCCAACAACGCGGCAGGTATAGACTCGGGCCCTTGCAACTGCACACAAGCGATCCGTTTGGGCTATTCCCAATGCAGAAAGATCTTGAGCTAACGAAAAATGTGGTTGTTTACCCAATGACAGTCGACATTCACCAGTTTACTTTGCCAATCGGTGTACTACCTGGTGGAGATGCGCTTCGTCGACGAACCCATTATGTAACAACAAATGCGGCCGGCGTTCGAGATTATGCACCAGGTGACAGCTTCAGCCGTATTCATTGGGCAAGTACAGCCCGTCGGAACAGATTAATAGTTAAAGAATTCGAGCTAGATCCTTTGGCAGATATTTGGATTGTCCCTGACATGGCCATATTTTCGCACATCTCGACTGATAAACTAGAACCTCAAAGCGCTGAAAAGATTTCGGAAGGGGAGTTACCGTCATGGCTCCGCTGGAGTGACGAAGAGTATAAGATACCAGATTCAACCGAAGAATATACCGTGGTAGTAGCAGCCTCCCTAGCCCAATATTTTTTGAGACTAGATCGCGCTGTTGGCTTGCTTGCTTACGGGCAATCTCATGAAGTCATTCAACCTGATAGAGGAGAAAGGCAAAGTAATCGAATCCTGGAAACATTAGCCGTTATTCGTGCTGGGGGACAAGTCTCAATAGAAGATGTCTTGGATGCGGAGAGCCAGGTGTTCCCCCGTGGAACTACCGTGATCATTATTACGCCGTCGAACAGGGAAGAATTCGCAACAGGTGTTCGAACTTTAGCAAGGCGCGGTCTGCGTATCGTTACTGTATTGATCGATGCTGCGAGTTTTGGGGGAAGACATTCTTCGCAAGCTCTTCTCGAAATGCTTCGAGCGAGCAGTATTGTTAGTTACCATGTTCATTGCAAAGATGATTTGACGGAAGTTTTGAGTACAGGCAAGAGTCGAAATCGGTACCTGAAATCTTTTTAGCGATCGATTCCCTATATCCAGCATTATGGTTCGACTGCCACTTGTTGACGCAATACTTGCATCTAACTCCGAGACAATCTACGAATCCATATTCCTAGCACTAATGCTAAAATGACCCCCAAAATAAATAGGAAAATTGAGGGCGTCTGGACATGAGCCTCTAGATCATCTTGTCCTAAATCAGCAGAATTAATAGTCGCAGGTAATGACCCAGCGGTAGACTGTACTTGGACGACATTCGGGGCTGTAGGCACTGAGATTATCGCCTGTGTAGGACTTTTGTCTACCGTTGAAGATATTGAGTCCATCGCCTCTATATCTGTGCCATTTGAAGGAATTTCTTCGGTAGGAGGAGCAATATGAGCAGTGGATTCCATATCAATCGATTGCTGCCTGGATAATGTCAGTACTAACGCAGGGATATCATGATCCGAACTGCGATATCCCATTCTTCTCTCATCCAGCGCAAAGGCAAAATTGTTTGGAAAATCGGCATTGACATGGTAAATATTTGTACGAACGACCTTGTTAGAAAGGCTTGGGGACACCAATATTCCATCAATTAACTGCGATGCACCATCGAAGATATAACTGTATTGCTGATCTTCTGGCAACTCTGCAAAGTGATCGGCTAGAAAACCGTTTGCTCTAAGCCGATTCATTGCAGAAGAATGATAATAATCATTGAAATCTCCCAACACGATTATATTTTGTGACGGGTGTTCATTGGAGAGTTGTTCGACAAACTGATTTATAAAAGTGGCTTGGGCAATCCTCCGTGGCTGAGTCTCCACCTCACCGCCTCTCTTAGATTTAAAATGTACAACGATTATTGAAACAGGCACTTGTTCGATAGTCAGGTCGACTTGTAAGGGTTGTCTGGAAAAAAGTGGCTCTTCACCAGATGGGCATTTTACATGGGAGTCAACCACACCGGTCTCAAGCGACGTGCAAGATTGATGTTGGGTAATGTTGACGGTTTGGATTGATCTTGGATCGGTTAGAAGCGCGACATCTGCTCCTCGAATATCGGCCGATTCACGATGATTCACTGAATAGGTAAAATTGCAATCGGATGACATCCGTTTAGCTAGATCGGCAAGGAGCATCGCATTTTCAACTTCTTGAACGCCAAGAACTTCTGGACAGTTTAAAACGTTCGCTATAACAAAGCTGAGTTTCTTTTTTTTCAGTTCAAGTTCTGCATCTGAATAGACAGGCTCAGCTGCATCTCCAGTTTCCGACTTGTTATCAAAGAAGTTGTGGAGATTGAATGTAACGATCTCAAAATTTGTGTCAGTCAAGTCGCGGGATGGAACGTTTTGTGAATAATCTCTTCTCTCTGCAACAACTAGTTGATCAAGGTTTTGCTGGACCAATTTGAATTGGTCGAAATGGTAGGTCATAGGCCCTTCGAGACCGCGGACAATATCACCTACCAAAACGTCAGGAAAATGATCACAATTCACATCTGTCCAATTCAGAATGTTTATAATTTGACCAACATTTGTGTCACGATTGTGTTTTATAAAGCGATCGATCCCTGTGTTATTATCAACCGCAGCGAAACCACAGCCTTGATGCGTCGGGCCGACAACGATAGCAGTCGGCATTTTAACCAACATGCCTTCATGTCTTTCAAAATAATTTGCTGCTTCTTTGACAGAAGTTGGAGGCTCTATCTCTAATGCTTTTGGCAATTCAGCTCCGTGACTATCGATTGTTAGGGTCAAACCCTTATCATCAATTTCCGTTAGTCCGTAGTATTCAGTCACTGATCCAATGACGGTCACGACATCCCCGGGAATGGCAGGAGGTCTTCGTCGTCCCAAAAAAACGGCGATTCCATCAGAGGTGCTTTTGGCCGAATCTCTGTTCTCTGGAAGATCCTGCACAAACAAAGTGTAGTAGCGAACGCCTTGAAGATTCTGGTCTTCTCTAATTCCTGTGACAATGCCGCGAAACTTGACCGTTTCGCTTAAATAAGGTGACACTTGTCCTGACCCTTGAATCTGACCGATCGATAGCCGGGAGGATTCTTGAGCCGCATCGGTCAATCTGATTGGCACCAGGATTAGAAGCGCTGAAAGCAGCGAGGTTAGAATGAGCTTGTGGCTATTTGCAAGCTGGTTAACTACAGCCCCAATTTGAGCCATTCGAAGGTATAAGTTTTTCAACATTGGCGACTCCCGATGCCAATTTATTTAGGAAGGATAGACTCCCTAGTTTCCATACGGATACCAGAAATCCTTGATTCCGTCGTCAAAATCCCAATGCACGTGTTTTGTTTCCAAGAAGCTTTCGAAGCCTTCTTCTCCCAACTCCCTGGCATTACCGCTCATTTTCATTCCACCAAATGGACCGCCATAATGATCAGTTAATGGGTCGTTGATCCAAATTGTGCCAGCCTTAACTTCTTCAAAAAATCGTTTGGCGAGACGGGCATCGTTCGTCCTCAAACAAGCTCCAAGACCATAATCACTATCATTTACAAGTCCGATTGCTTCATCGAAATTATCATAACCCATAATAGGGATAACCGGTCCAAAGGTTTCTTCACGCATGCATACCATATCATGATTAACGTCAACCATGACCGTTGGTTCATAATAGTATCCGACACCAAAATCCTGTGGTCGTTTTCCGCCAATCAAAGCCGTTGCACCACTTGCTAGTGCCTCGGAAACATGTCTTTCAACCTTGTCCCGGTATTTCGAGTCAGCCATGGGGCCGATGTCGGTACTTCTCTCCAGGCCTGGCCCCAAAGTCAAATCGGCCGCGAAATCAGCAAGCATCTCGGCAAAATTCGATAGCTTATGTTGAGGAACATATACTCGTTCAGTTGATGTGCAAACTTGGCCGGCATTGATCAAACTCGAATAGGCAACAGCCTCAACCGCCGACTCTATTTCTGCATCAGGACCAACAACAAAAGCATCCTTGCCACCTAGTTCCAAATGAGTATGCTTCATCGTATCGACCGCCAAACGAGCGATTTTTTTACCGACTTCGGTTGAGCCCGTGAAAGCAACTACCCTCACGTTTGGATGGCGAACGAGGGCTTCGCCTGTCTCCGGACCGCCGGTAAGTACGTTAAATACCCCGGCCGGCAGATGATCAAAGGCTATTTCTGCTAGCTTCAGAGTGGCCAACGGCGTTTGTTCGGAAGGC
>JBFFVR010000008.1:0-15482 GCA_041570685.1 Promineifilaceae bacterium (SeqCode) | reverse complement strand
TGCTCATTTGATTGCTCCGGTCATATCCAGACCAGCCACGAATTATATCACAGCAATATCTAACTCCAAGGATGATTGGCGTTAGTTAATGCCAGGTATTCTGGCGTCAACGAGAAACCATTGTGAAACAATTGATAATGTAACATTAATGGATTTGACCCACGTTTTGAAAAGATATTAGCTCTACAGATTCGAACTTATCAATCCTGGTAGTTTTAAGGAGGGGGAGATGTAGGCGTCGATGTAGGTTCTGGTGTCTGCGTTGGAACCGAGGTATCAGTCGCTATTGGTGTATTGGTTGGCAGAGGTGATGAGGTATCGGTTGGCAGAGGTGTAGGTGTATTGGTTGGCAAAGGTGTCGAGGTATCGGTTGGCAGAGGTGTAGGAGTATTAGTTGGAATAGCCGCAGGCGTATTTGATGGCGTAGAAGATGGCACTACCGTCGGTGTCGATGTCACCGATGAAGTAGCCGTAGGTTGGTTATCAGGAGTTGCTGATGCTGTTACTGTTGGAGTTGGCTGTGATGTCGACGACGGCGAAGGAACCGGTGTGGAGGTGGCACTGGGCACAGTCGTCGCTGTGGCGACTGTTGTTGGTTTACTCGTTGGCTTGCTTGTTGGCTTTGCAGTTGGCACTGAGGTTGGTATTGAAGTTGGCGTTGGTGTGAATGTCGCCGTTGCCAAACTTGGCGGAACGAAAAGCGCCCGCCCATAATATATTCTCGAACTAACAAGGCAATTAGCGTGCATGAGTTTATATACTGTTGTGCCCCGGCTCCTCGCTAGCGAATAAAGTGTATCGCCCGGCTGCACAACATATCTTGTCCACCATAGTGGTGGGCCACAAACTGGCCTCTCTGGTACAAACTGTGGAATTCGAATAAATGCCCCTGCGACTAACATATTGCCAGATAAACAATTCGCCTGATTGATCTCTGCTACAGTTGCTCCGGTATCAGCAGCTATCATTAATAGTGAGTCGCCCACACGTACCTCATATAGAATCCAGTCTTCTGGTGCATTTCCACAATAATTCTCAGCGAGGATAGCGACAGAGGTTGATGTAGGTATCACCTCAACGCTAGGCTCTGGTGAGGTTGATGAGTCTGTCGCAAAAGCCGATATTGTTGGCAAGATTGTTGCTGTTGGGGTTGCAGAAACAGTCGGAGGTAATCTGGTGGGAGCGGGTTCCTGGGGCAATAGGCTTATTTGCGCAGGTGTTGAACTCGAGCTAATTTGGGCAACAAAAGTTGGTCCAATCGTGGGTGGAAGGTTTTCCTGTAACTCATCTGTCAGGGTAAACAATATCGCGACCAGTAGGGTTAGGATCACCGTAGCTACGATCAGAATGCTTGAACGCATCCCCCCAGATGATATGCTGCCGCTATCGTCATTTAACATCTGACTGAACCGGCCTGTGTCCTCCGTTTAACGACTCTGGCAACAATACTGAAACTGTACTACCAACACCCTCATCATATTCGACCCATGTGCGACCACCATAGGCCGTCGCCAGATGCAATGCCACAGAAAGACTATCGATTGCCGGTTTAATATTACTGTCTCCTAATAGTTCCGATTTCAATTCACCACCAGACACAAGATAGGCTTGAATGCTGGAGCCAAGCGCCGTATTATCGCCAGAGACAGCAATATGAAGGAATGATGCGGGGCGAGCCACCGTATTTGCAGAAGAGACTGATTCGCGGTGTGCCAATATAGACAGCTTGCCATCTTTTTGTGAAATTCGACATGTGCCGTCTAGTAAATGGGTAACAATCTCATAGAGAGATCCGTTATTAGAGGGTAATGTGGGTAATTTTTCCTCAATATCCAAGTCTAATGTCAATCTTTTCTGTTTAATTTGCAATCCCACTGCGCTAATAGCAGATTCGATTGTTTTACGAATGTCCACGAACTGTTCGGGTGTTTCTTCAGCCTGAATTTCGCTTGCCGAGACGCTGATTTGATTAATCATCCCAGTCATTCTGTCGATATTCGACCGCATACGACCAACCAAACTCATCTGTCGTGATCCCAACTCTCCCAACGACTCGCTCATAAGTAGATTAGTATAAACTCCGAGAGAAGTCAGAGGCGTACGTAGCTGGCGAATCCGGGAAATAATGCGATTATATTCTGGCCCATCTGAACTACTGTTTAGTCTAGCTTCTAGAGCGTTAATTCGGGTCTGTGCATCTTCGAGTTCCCCGGAATAGTGAGTAACAGTGCGCATAACCCACTCTGCGCTAAGACCTGCGTCACTTGCGGCCGCTTGGGCCACAGCTTCCTCAGCCTGGACGAGTGATTCTTTGAGCGCTGCGATTTCATCCTCTTGTTCATTGATTTGCTCCACCATGGCGCTAAAATGCGAAGCCGCTAATCTGTTTGTCAAGTGTTCTGCTCGGGAAGTCTCCGTTACCAACTGACTTTCCAGGGCTGTCACGCGACCTTGGAGTGACGAAACCTGGTTAACAGCCCGATCATATTCCTGTTGCAATGATATTATTCTCGATTCTAATAGTGAACCTGAATCTGTCTTTCTCTCCGGTCCTAATACCTCGGCAATTTGATTGACACTCGAATTAAGGAATGCTACTGCTAAAAAATCTCCAACTGATTGGGAGAGTGCCTTATCAGAATTCGGCCATCGTTCCCAGTGTTCGGATCCGGCTAGAAGTAACAAACCGATATTGTCCTCGTTGACCGTCAAAGGGGTAATTAATAGCGGTCCCAAAGATTCCAGGCCGAACTGTTGTTTTAATTTCAGAGCTTGTCTGGCACCGGAGCCATTTGATAAGAGCTCAACTTGTTCATTGTTTTCGATTGCAGTCACAAAAGCTGGCCAATCATCTAGTTCTAATATCCAATTCTTACGCTCAATACTTTCACTCTCATATAACTTGGAGGTTGAAGTTCCCATAAACTGAATCGAAGGGGATTCTTCACTATCACGGATTCCCACGGCAGCGAACTCCGTAGTGATTAACTCCGTAATCATGTCTAGCGATTTCTCTACCGCAGAAACTATCTCGCGATTGTCGATTGTTTCCCGGGCAAGTTTCAACAAATAGCTTAAATGCTCAACCCATGTATGGCCGAACCCGCTACCCGGAAGCATGTGGTTTAGGTTGTAGCGGTAAGTAACGATAGCCAATAGCGGAAATGTAATTAGATTCCCCAATCGAACCCAATAAGCTACTTCCGTTTCTGTTGTTGGAAAACTAAACTGGGAGAATAAACTGACGATATGGCTAGCAAATAGAGTTGCAATCGTGGCAATACGCAACTGCCAATCGTCTTCTCGATTTATTGCGATCAGAACAATCCCAATGCTTAACAAGACAAGCTGCAAAATATCCCATATTGCAGCTTGAACTGTGGAAAGATAGCTAACAGGTAGGCTGCTGGCCTCTAACGTATCCAGCCAATCTTTGGCAAAGAACAAAAATATTATTCCGGTGATCAAAAGGACGATGAGTAAGATAGCATCCCCCAACCGGGTGGCGTTACTGTAATGAGGAACCAAAGCCCACACCAGCAAGGCAGCAGTTGCCATGTCTACGGCTCTTTCTAATGGAGGTAAGATACTAGCAGCTTCATTTACCTCGTATACTGCCAAAGCAGCAATTAGAAGTATCAGTCGTCCCAACATGATGCCACCACTTGCCCATACCAGGCGCCTTGAAAATTTATCCTCTGGCCGGCGACGAAGATGATAGAGAGCCAACCAGAAGGTCGCTTGTAGTGCCAGTAAGATGATTACATGGTAGACAAGACTATCCGGTGGTTGGCTGAGAAATTGGACCAACTGCTGAAGCAATTATGTACCCCTAAGCAACGAAAATTATATGAATGTACTCTGACTCGGATTATAACATAAGGCGCCCAAAATAAAGCCTCCTGGGACGCCTCGCGGTAGGAGTAAACCGTTATTTTTACTTGGTATCCAAAATTTCCACGCGCGATGTACTACCCGAGAGTTCCAAACCAGCGACTAGGATCTAAAATACTCATCAATTGATAACGATAAAATCCTCACTATGTCATTCACATGAGATTCATCGGCAATCAATGGTGGACCCACCATTATTATGTCCCCATTTACGCCATCAGCGCAACCTTGGGAGTAATAAGTTATAAGACCGTGTTCAAACGCTGTTTTAAAGATATCCCACGCCACTTGCTGCTCAACCTGAAATGGTTCTTTAGATTCAATATCTTTAACCAGTTCAATGCTCCAAAACAATCCTCTTCCCCGAATATCTCCTATATGAGGACGATCGCCAATGGCTGCCTGGAGTTGCGCACCCAGCAACATGCCCATCCTGGCTGCATTGCCAATGAGACCCTCTTTTTTGATAATTTGCAAGGTTCTTAGACCAGCAATCGCGCCGACAACATGATGACTGAAGGTGCCACCATGATTGAAATCTCCCATAGATCGTCTAATCAATTCAACGTCGGCCCCTTTTGCCGCGATGAATCCTAATGGGAAATAGCCTCCTGCAGCCCCTTTCGAACTAACGAGGATGTCAGGTTCAATATCCCAGTGATCGATACCCCACCATCTGCCAGTGCGTCCAAATCCAACCAAAACTTCATCGGTGATCAACAATACGCCATAACGATCGCAGATCTGACGAATTCGGGGCCAATAATCGGCCGGCGGGACAACAGCACCCAGACTTGCTCCACTAATTGACTCAGCGATGAAGCCGGCTACTCTTTCCGGTCCGAATCTCAGAATCGCACGCTCAAGTCGCTCCGCGGCCTCCTTGCCTGAGGCTGAATCCCGATACGGATAAGGCGGCCAGATAAGGGGTGATTCCACCATCATATCCAAAAAAGGATCTTTCAGCGTTGGACGCCCGCTGACACCAAGAGCACCTAGGGTCATCCCATGATAACTTTGATGCCTCCCGATGATTATCGATCGATCGACTTCGCCTCGAGCAAGCTGTATTTGCCGTGACAACTTTAGCGCACCTTCCACGACTTCGGATCCGCTACTGAGAAAAAAAAATCGGGCTTCGGTAAGAGGAACAACTTCCGCCAATGCCCGGGCATATGATTCGGTCGCATCACTTGTAAACATGATGGCATGGGCGTACGCGACCTTTTCCATCTGTTCTTGCATGGCGTCGATTATTTCACGCCTTCCGTGGCCGACATTGACCACAAAAGGACCACCAGAACCATCCAAATATCTTTTCCCATCAGAATCGTAGAGATAGATACCCTCACCATGAGAAACTATCGGTCTTTGATGATCCATCTTGCGATAGAACACATGACCTTGGGGATGGTTGTATCCTTTCACTGTCAACTCCTAACGATACATACCGTCTGGATCAAGTTGAGTGCGAATTAAATGGAGATCTTTGGAAGTTGGAGGATTCATCTCCTTTAATTCAGGAGAAATCTTTAAGCGCCAGCCAACATCTTCTTGAATACTTTCTATCGTTTCACCAGGTGCGATTTCAATTAGTGTCATTTCACTCGAATCTACAGCAAAATCAAACAGTGCCCGATCAGATATAACCAAACGCGGTCCACCCCCAGGCAGGTCAAGTGCCTCTCGATTGCCTGATCCGTCCAGGTGACCTGGGCTAGTCCTGAAATCAAGCTGTTCAACAAAAGCACGTCGTTTTAGACGCATAATAATGAGGACTTGCCTCGCATTAATAGCTATTTCACAAGCTCCACCCGAACCAGGTAATCGCACTTTTGGCTTCGCGTAGTCACCAATGATCGTGGTGTTTAAATTGCCAAAGCGATCAATCTGAGCGCCTCCAAGCAATGCCGTATCAACCAATCCTCCTTGAAGATACAAAGAAAAAAGGTCAGACATACTCATAACGGATGTAGCATCGCTAACTAAGGTTGGATCGCCAATCGAAAGAGGAAGTCGAGCCGGATGCGCCCCAAAAACGCCACTTTCATATACCAGTTCCATGTCAGGCGAATGACTTTCTCTTGCCAAGTTGCAAGCGATATTCGGTAATCCAACCCCGACAAAAACAACCTTGCTGCCTCTTAGCGCCCGTGACGCATTAACGATCATGATTTCTGCCGGTGAATAGTCCATAGAAATATCCTTGATTAGCCTTGAGCGTTAATTCGACAATGAACTTTTCTATAGTTCTTGAAAATCGACTGAATTAGGAGCTCCCGAGAAAAACGTTAGCGGAAAAACATGTGGTTGATTCAGAAAATGATACTTCCTCCGAAGGTGAACAATGGCTTTTACGATTAATACCCAAGATCGCGCCCTTAAGTATTTTTCTCGAGATCGAGATTTCGTTCAAGCAGTTATTATTTAATTTTCTCGCTAATCATAGCGCCCATAATTTACAGGCTTGGCCCACATTTCTCCTGGTGCTAACAAACGAATTTTCTCTGAGCCTAATTTATTTAGATAGCTTTCCCGATTTGGAACATCATATACCCATTCCTGGAGCCATTTTTCGGTTGCCTGTTGGTCACGAGATATCTTGTCCCAATTCAAGTAAAATTGATTATCTCGATCGTAGTAACCTTGAACGTAACTGGGGTGGGCGCCGAATGGCTCACGAACAACCGCGTCTACGATAAGACCAGGAATGATGGTGCGATTTGGATCCTGACGAATTGTCTGATCATCGACTACATCTTCGACAACCACAACGAGGTGTTTTGCGGCAAAGGCAACCTCTTTATGAATTCCAACAAGTCCCCACAATTGGGTATTGCCTTGGGCATCAGATCTCTGGGCATGGAGAAAAGCGATATCCGGTTTCAATGGAGGTACAACTGCTATTTCTTTCTCTCCGTAAGGGTCCTGGATGAATTTTATCTTTTCGTTTGCAATGGATAAGTCGCTTCCAAGATAGCTCCTCAGGGGATAAAATGGCAAATTACTTGCTCCAGCCAGATAGCGGCCCACCATACCAAAGTGAGAATACTCTTCTATTTCGAGCGACCTAGGAATACTCTTCTCTACCGCTCTTCGAATGCAGTGTAAACTGCCTACCCCGGGATTTCCCAAATAGCTAAAGACCAAGCGCTCGGCGACCCCTGCTGCGATCATTTGATCGTAGATCAGATCTGGCGTCAGACGGCTAAGAGTCAAATTCTTTTTACCCTGGCGAATTATCTCGTGACCAGCAGCGAAACAGATAAAGGCCGTGAACCCTTCAATCGCGACGCTATCTCCATCGCTGACAAAACGAGCTACGGCCTCCTGCATAGAGCATAACTTTGTTGTATTCATCTTTGTCTTTTTGAGTAGAGACCGGGACTAAAAACAAATGTATGTTTTATTCCGATCTCTACTGATGTTTATCGCTAGTCTACAATAGTCTGACTTTGTTCACGCATGTATTGCTGTACATAGTAAAGGCTGCCGCCTGCTTTGCCGGTTGATCCGCTACCTTTCCAGCCGCCAAAAGCCTGATATCCAGGCCAAGCACCTGTCGTAGCACCAGTTTCTCGGTTTACATAAAGTACACCGGCCTGGATATTGTCAAGAAACCATTCGATTTCGTCGTCGTCCTCACTATAAAATCCCGCTGTCAGTCCGTATTCAACATCGTTAGCCCTAGCCATCGCTTCACTTAGTTCCTCGAAGTCGGCGATGGTAACGATCGGCAAAAACATTTCAAGGTGCCAAAGTTCATGGTCCGCAGGTAAGTCGTCAACGATAGTCGGCATGACATAGTAGCCATTACGATCTAGCACTTTGCCACCATAGAGAACGTTTCCATTTTCCCATAAGTCGGCCGTAAATCGTTGGTAATCCTCAAAACTATTCTTGTTGATAACCGGACCCATCCAGTTGTCCTTTAACGTCGGATCTCCCACATTGATTTTTGACGTCAATTCGAGTAGTTTCTTCTCAAATTCTTCCTTTACATCTTTGTGAATAAAGACCCTTGAGCAAGCTGAACATTTCTGTCCTTGTAAGCCAAAAGCCGAGCGCATCACGCCAATAGCAGCTTTATCAAGGTCAGCACTTTTGCTCACGATTGTTGGGTTTTTGCCACCCATTTCAGCGATAACCGGCTTTGGCAGAGCGGTTTGCGAGAATGTTCGGATAATATGCATACCGACATCATAGCTACCAGTGAAGGTGATACCGTCAACGTCTGCACTATCGATGATTGTTTGGCCGACAGTTCTGCCACCTCCGGTTACAAAATTAAAAACGCCAGCAGGCAAACCTGCATCGCGAAAACAAGTTGTCAGCAACCAGCCCGTATAAGGCGTGTCGGTGGCTGGCTTGAACACCACCGTATTCCCGGCAACCAAAGCCCCACCCGAAGGGCCGCCTGCTAAGGCACACGGAAAATTAAACGGAGAGATAACAGCCCAGACACCATAAGGCTTTAAGACGCTGCGATTATGATGACGAACGCTTTCCGAATTTAGGACTACTGAAAATCCGTCATTTTCTTCCATCTGATCACAATAAAAACGGATCAAATCGGCCGTTTCCTCAACATCGCCAAGCGCTTCAAGGCGGTTCTTTCCAACCTCAAGGGACATGACAGCGCCCATCTCAAAAAGGCGATCGCTGATGAGATCAGCTGCCTTTCTCAACAAAGCAACTCTTTCCTGCCAAGGTGTGTGACTCCAGCCATGAAAAGCTGCCCGTGCAGCCGCGACTGCCTCTTCGGCATCTTTTTCCGTTCCCTTTTGGAAATATCCCATAATGGTACTGTTATCGACCGGGCTGATTTTGGGGAAATTCTCATCTGCCACCCGTTCCTGGCCATTTATGTACAAGGGGAATGTCTGACCCATAGTAGCCTTTGTACGTTCAACGGCTTCATCAAATAGCTCATCCAGAAGTGGATTTGGGCTGGCCAATGTTGAATATGTAACTTTAATTTTCTGCGTCATTAATATTCTCCTAGTTATTTATAGAGTGTTTTCGCGATATTTGTCCCGAATCAAATTCCTTTATTTTTGCCGGATTAGTAAGGTCTAGAAATTAAGTAATCTTTGCCAAAACTGACTTGTCAACTAATCTTCAATTTTTACCGAATTAACCAACTGAATCAAGGTCAGTTTGGGAAGTTCGAAGATCGCATATGCGGGCATACCTATTGAATTCCAAAATTCGTATGGTTGCACGCCAGTGATCTCAGAAAAGAATAAGCTCAATATCCTACCATGGGTTACCAGAATTGCGCTCTTATCTCGGATATCGAGCCTTAATTTATTTACCGCGCCTGTAAAACGTTGTAAAGTTTGCTCGGCGCTTTCATTTCCAAATACTAGCCGACCGGGATAATTGAAAAACTTGGAAACCGAGGCCTCAAAATCGGACTGCAAGAGTATTTTATTGCTTGATAAATCATGTTCTCGAATATCTTTTTCGGTTTGTTGGGGTATCTCAAGGTGTTTGGCTAATATGGCCCCAGTTTCATGCGCCTTGGGCTCCGGGCTCGAGAAGATGATATTAGGTTCCAGGTATTCTAATTGTTTCGCAAGAAGTTCTGCCAGTTCAATGCCATCCTTACTCAAATGCCATTGAGCAGCTTGAATCCCAGGGACGATTTGAGGTACCGAATGACGCACAAATATTAAGTGACTCATGACCTTAATATAAAAAAAGGACCCGATTGTTCTTCTATTCAGGTCCCTGGTTTCTCAACTCTGCCAATCAATCAGATGGTACGAATTTTTCCCGCGTCGAATGATTATGTACTTTCCAGCGACTCGCTCTGCTTTCTTAAGTACATATTCAATATCTGTTTCCCGATTATCATTGATCGATATCGCCCCATTACGAATATCCTCCCGGGCCCTTCGTTTTGAAGGAGCGATTTGCGCTTCCGCTAAAAGATCAACTAATTTGACATCTTGTTCAGAATGCAGCGGGAAAGTTGGTACATCATTTAGCCCTTGTTCAATTTCATTGGCGGCCAAATCTGATACCTTCCCAGAGAATAAAGCGATCGAAATCCTCTCTGCACTAGATGTTGCCTCGTCACCATGGACCAATCTCGTTACTTGCTGAGCTAACGTGCGTTGAGCGACTCGTTTCCATGCTTGTTTCTCAACCTCGACAGTTAGTTCATCTATCTCATCCTTGGAAAGAAATGTAAAGTTCTTTAGGAAGCGAATTACATCGGCATCATCAATATTTATCCAGTATTGGTAGAACTGGTATGGTGTTGTTCTTACCGGATCTAGCCACACCGTTCCGCTTTCGGTCTTTCCGAGCTTTTTCCCACCTGTTTGCGTAATCAGGGGCAAGGTGAGACCGTAAACTGTATTTCCAGTTACGCGGCGGATTAAATCAGCACCAGCGGTTATGTTTCCCCATTGATCGCTTCCGCCAGCCTGCAACTCGCAGCCGTAATTCTGATTCAAATGTAGATAATCATAGGCCTGGAGAATC
Source organism: Promineifilaceae bacterium (SeqCode) (assembly GCA_041570685.1). GTDB lineage: Bacteria > Chloroflexota > Anaerolineae > Promineifilales > Promineifilaceae > UBA11865. The sequence goes on along the minus strand of JBFFVR010000008.1, from coordinate 5,090 downwards.
ATGTAGCTAAATTCGGTATATGAAATACCAGACTGTAAACGCGATTTTACCGAATCTTTAGCCAGCATAGCTCCAATTGGAAAGTGCTTTCCTACATCACGCAGAAAAGAAATTAGTTCAAATTCACTCAGCCAATCGTAGTTATTAACAGAACGGGCTGGATTGGAAACATTATCAAATTCCAGGTAGGGTCTCAGCTGTTCGTAATATTTTTGCGTCCACTCTTCGACTACTTGTCCTGGATTAAGTTGTCTTTCGTTATCCTTCCCGCTTGGATCGCCGATAAGCCCCGTGCCGCCGCCAATCACGGCGATCGGGCTATGTCCTGCTAACTGAAAACGTCTCAACAATAGGATCTGCAATAAATTGCCTATATGCAGACTGTCGGCAGTTGGATCAAATCCTATATAAAGTGTAATCGGTCCCTGAGCTAATCTCTTTGCCAGACCGTCGCGATCGGTAACTTGGTAAATAAGTTCCCTGTATTCTAAATCATCAAGTAAGTTCATAATCTCGTGCTAATTAGCAGCTACTCCTCACAATTCGCCCATTGTAGACAATGGTGAATCAGAGGGCAAAATTGTTACCAAAAAGAGTCAAATCTGGGGACTGAAAAATGAATATCGCAAAAATCCGAGCCAAATTCTCTCTAGCTTAACGCTTGGAGCGCGATTTCGGCCGGGTAGAAGTTTTCATTGAGTTCTAACGCCCGTTCATAAGCTGCTACTGCACCTGCAACATCGCCTTGAAATAGAAGTGCGTGCCCCCTGTACAAAAATGTTTCTTCTACGTTTTGCCCACCTTGAGTTGCCAGAATTGTGTCTGATATCTCGATCATGTCATCGAAACGCCCGACTTTCATATAGGCAAGGTACGGTCGAAATTCATACCAGAGCATTCGAGGCGGAAGTCCGATGGAACGAGCCTGGTCAAATGCGGCCGCGCCGTTTTCATAAAATTCAGTAGCACCAGTGAGTTCACCTAATCGGGTCAAACTCGTACCCAAATTGAACCAGGCAAAAGCGTTATCAGGATTCTCTTCAACTTCCTCTTGAGCCCGTTTCGCCGATTCTTCCCACATTGTGAGCGGTTGTAGCATCTCCTGGCCTAAGATCTCGAATACTTCTGATTCTCTATCTGGTTCGTAGACGACGTAAAAATTGTAGTTGAAATGCTGCCAATATCGTTCGATATCCTCATAGGAATCCAATCGCCCAATAGTTTCATCCACTTTCAGATAACTATCCATCGAATGAAATATTCGCTCTTGTTCATCATAACCAAAGACCGTCAGGTAATGGCCAAACCAGCCCGAAGAATTGCTCGTATTTGGTTCGTAACCTTTTTCGATCACAACCGGAAAACCGGCTGCTACGAATCGTTTAAGCATCTCCATGTTCCCGCCACTGTGGACAGTGGATCTCAATTCAGTAAAATTGTTGACATAATCACTTAATTGCCAGGGACTGACGTTTCTATCTTCTGCATTCGGTTTCAGATATGAAGCCGCCTGTGCCTGGGTTGTTTCGTCACCATACCAGTTCAAGACTTGCGTCAGATTTGCCGGCCCACAATTGTTGAAGCTTTGTTGAATCCTCGGTATACCTGTCAACAGAACTTGATCAGGTACGGGTGTCGGTGTATTTACGACAGTGGGAACGGGAGTGGCAGTGGGTATCAGGGTTTCCTCCGGTTGTGGCGTAACAATCACTTCATCTTCGTTGTCATCTTCTGATTCGGATATTGTGGTTGCCGTTGCTTCAATTGGTTCAGGTGTGCTTGAAGAGACGATAGGAATCGTGATTTGAGGCCGGCTTGATTCAATCTTTGGTGCGGGTAAAGCGGTAGCAACAGGAGCGATCTGATTGATGAGATCTTCGGTTACTTGACTAATAACGGGACTTCGCTCGGCCAATGCAACCCGATATCGGCCGGGTATTGCCATGACCACTTTCGGAAGTGCGAAAATAATAATAATGGCCAGAATCTGGAGTAATGCCAATGCCAATATGATTCGTTTTGTTCGTTTACTCATTCAGTTTCTTTTCTCAGAGTGCTATTCTTCACTACCATAATGGGTTTTGGAGAAAAATCTCGCTAATGATGACATTTTACAAACAAAGTAATCCATGCCTCAGCGTTCCCTAGCTATCTCCATCCAAGCCAGCTTCTGTTTTCAATTCTTCAAGAGCTTGGCCAGCCAAAGTGAAATGCGAATTAAAATTCACTGCCTTTTCAAGATCGGCCTGGGCCTTCTTCATGTCTCCTAGTGCAGCATGCGCGAGACCTCGATAGTAGTATGATTCTTCAAAATACGGCCGATCCTTAAGAGTTACATCGGCTAGTAATATCACATCTTCGAAACGTCCAATTTGGTAATAAGATTCATAAGGTCCGAATTGATACCAAAGCATTCGCCATGGTAATCCAATAGCCCGGGCCTGATCGAATGCCAATGCCGCCTTTTCATAATTTCCTAAAGCGTTATGAACTGTACCTAAATTGAACCATAAGAAAGCATTCTCAGGTGATTCTTGCAGTTCTTCTTCTACTTTTCTTAAGGCTTCCGACCACATCACATTATCATCCATATTTTGGCCGATTATTTCCGTTAGCATGGCTTCCTGATCAGGCTGATACAGTACGATGTAATTGCGGTTGAACTCACGCCAACCCGAATCCAAATCCTGGTATCTTACTTGCCTTCCTTGATCATCAGCGTTTTCTCCAGGGATTTCACTCGTGCCGAACCAGGAATCATACATCCAGAATTCTTTGTTGGTGTCATCATAAGCCACCGCAAGCAAGTAGTGCCCATACCACCCCATCCATCGGTATTCCCCTGGGGGATTAATGCCTAATTCCACTATTACTGGAAAACCGGCTGCAATAAGCCGTCTCAGAAGATGTAAGTCGCCGTTCGTCCTAGACAGCGCTTTTAGTTTGGTTTCTTGATCGACATAAGCAACTAACTCCTCAGGGCTTACATTCCTGTCCTCAGGATTAGGTTTTAAAAAACTGGCCGTGGCCTCTTGAGAAACCAATACATCAAAATAACTCAAGCCCATCGCCAAAGTTGCCGGACCGCAGTTATTCCAAGTCTGAAATTGATGGTTGAACGATTCAAGCCTGCTAGTGATAGGTATTGGGACAGGGGTTGGGGAAGCTTGAGGAAGCGATTTTGGGATAAGCGTGGATTCAACCTCAGATTCCGGCTGACTATTTTCCCAGGTAGTTTTTGTCGGGATTGAAAAAACTGGAAAGGTTGGCGTTACTCTGATTTTTTGAGTATTCTGCTCGGGATTTCTGGTCATTTCTATTTCTTGATCAGGCTTTGAGGATTCCAATAAAGACATAGCGTTGGCGTCTACAACAACTGTAGGCAGAATTTCGGAATGTTTTCGCTCTGCCATTGCCTGAACTGATTGGGGCAGGTAGGCAGCAACGTATCGACTTGGGATTGCTTTAAGTACAGTAGGCAATTGCCAAGCACCAATCAAGATGATTAAGATAATCAAAAGAAAAATTAGTCGCCGTCTGGTCATTTGCGGTTATGCTCTAACCATGGATCTGCCACATAAGATGCAGAATTAGTAGCAAGAACGGGCATTATAGGCTAAGGACTATACCAATCCTAATCACTCTGACTCACTCCCAGTGATATTCACTTAGCTCCTTTTCATTTTTCGGGACTAATGAAATACTGACCAGAATCTACTAGCATTCAAGCAATGAATTTGTGATGGCCTAAACAACCCCACGGAATTAATGGCTAGATAAACTGGGATCAAGTTTTACTCGGTTGGGATAATCTTGCTTCGTAGAGACGGAGAAATGAGAAGCCATAGTAGAAAAAGGGTGCGCCAATTGGAACATTCTGAATTTGACCTAATGTCAAACGCAATAGTAAAAAGGTTACTATAAAGTTAAAACCATGTGGATACTCTCTTCATCTGAAGCATAACGAACAAAGCGACATTTTTCATATAGAGCGATAGCTGCATCCCAATCATGGTTCGTTTCAACCACAATTTCTGAGAAATTACGGGCGCGGGCTTCACCAATCAGATGTTTTACCAGCTTTGTTCCGATACCTTCTCGCCGGACAATGCGAGAAATCGAAACCCGTACGATTCTCGCTCTTTGACCCGTTTCGGTGACCAAGGCCCCGGCTCCCACGATATTTCCCCCCCTTTCAGCTACAGCAACATAGTTTCCTTTCTCCAAATATGACAGCGTAATATTATCTAAATCGAAATTTAGACTCGGATCAAATTTATCGAAATGCTCGATTAGTCCGTCCAGGATCAGTTGCCGGACTTTATCTTGATCTCCTTCCTTGAATGGACGGATATCTACTTGCATTTCCCTATTCAACAGTAACGCTCTTGGCCAAATTCCGAGGTTGATCGATATCGCAATTTCGTTTGCTTGCTATAAAGTATGCTAGAAATTGTAGCGGAATGATATTGATAATTGGCGATAAATACGGCGGCGTAATGGGCACAGTCAAAATATAGTCCGCCAGATTCAGGATCACAGTATCTCCTTCAGAGGCTAAAGCAATAATAGTACCACCGCGAGAGCGAGCCTGTTCCATCTGGGAGATCATCTTGTCGTAATACAGGTCTTTGGTTGCAATCGCTAAGATAGGTAAATCATTGTCAATTAACGAAATCGGCCCATGTTTCATTTCTCCAGCTGGGTATCCTTCCGCATGAATGTAGCTGATTTCCTTTAGTTTTAGCGCTCCTTCTAAGGCGATAGGGTAATTAATGCCCCTTCCAATGAATAAGAAGTTCTCGAAATGAAAGAACAGATCAGCGATTTCTGAATAGGTCTTTGAATCGTTTATCACCTGGCCAATAAGTGAAGGTAAAAATAACAAATCCCTGATGTATTGTCGTTGCGATTTCCTGCTCAGGTTCCCACGTAATTTCCCAAGCAAGCACGCTAATAGATATAGATCCACAAGCGAGGCGACAAAGGCTTTGGTCGTGGCAACTCCGATTTCTGGTCCTGCTTGCATTGTGATATGTCCGTCAGCCATCCTCATAGCCTGGCTTCCAAGAACATTGACTATAGACCAC